>JAGWKK010000054.1 GCA_028865335.1 Patescibacteria group bacterium
GGGTCGACAAGCCCAGTCAGTGGTTTACCCGCCTGATCTACAAGGAAGGCGAATTCATCTGCGATTTCCTCGCGGAGAATTACAAGAATCGCGGCGACGTGATCACGCATATCTTCGAGGATATGCAGCACATGAGCTTCGAGGACGCCTTCCGGAAGGAAACCGGCGACACGCTGGAGGAATTCCAGAAAAAGCTGGATCACGAGATCGAGCGGCGCTACTCGCCGATCCGATCGCGTATCGACGTCGCCGATGAGGCGAAGTCGCTCACCCAGGGAGTCCTTCTCGCCGCTGACGGAAATTTCTTCCTGACGCGCGAATACCGCTGGGGTCGGAAAACCATCGTTCTCTATTGGACGAACGGCACCGACGTTGAATCGAAGAAACTGGTCAGCAGCGGATACCTGAAGAGCACGAACATCCGCGGACTCGACATCGAAGTTCTGCCGGAGTTCGGATTCCAGGAGCATGGCGCTTCGTTCGCATCGACCACAACCGTGGTGTATGCGATGGAGGTAGGCGCGCACGACGTCATCGTCGTGCAGCACTTCACCTTCGATCAGAAGAAAAAGAAGCTGCATCTAGGCGATAAGACCGCGTATGCCATAGACGGCATGCGCGACCTGCAGCATCCGGTCATGATCGATGATCATACGGTTGCATTCGTCGGATCTCCCGATGGCGTCTTCACTGAGCTGTACACCTACGATCTGAAAACGAACGCACTCAAACAGCTGACGAACGATCAAGGGAACTGTCAGAGCCTGACGTACGCGAAAGCGGCGCATGTTCTGGTGACCTCGATCGAGAACGAGAAGACGGACTCGTATGACCTCGCGTCGTACGATCTGAAAACCGACTCGTTCACCTACCTGACCCAGACGCCGGAAGATGAATTCTGGCCGGTGGCGTCGCCGGATGGCTCGTCCATCCTGTACGACACCAGCAAGGGTCTGGTCTTCAACGTCAACCGCTACGACCTTCGGACGCATCGCGTCGCGACGCTTACGAACGCCAAAGTCGGCATCTTCCGGCCCCAGTGGTTCGGCGGAAACGGCATGGCATTCAATTCGTACGCATTCGCAGCCGGTGGCGTTATGGATGTAAAGATCGCACCGCTGACCACTTCGACCATGAGCGCGATTGCGGTTTCGACCCAACCGCCCCATGTGCTGGAAGATGATCCGCTGGTGCAGAAGCTGAAGGCGAAAATCCCGGACGTGCAGAACAAGACGATCTTCGACGTGGCGCTCTCGTCCGACAAGACCCGTGCGGTCTTCGTCGAAAACCGGGCGCTCTCGATGGATGTCCTGAAAAAGGACGAGCCGGAAGTGCGGTTCTATATCGTGGATACCTCCACGAATCCGCCGCTGAGCTTCTTCATCAAGGGATTCAACAAGATGAGCATGTTCGGAGACGTGCAGATATTGAAGGGCGACAACCTCCTGCTTGAACAGCATGAGACCGCCATTCAGGAACGCCAGATTCCGACCGAGGAAGGGAGCCATCCTTTCCAGGAAGATGTCACCTACAAATACTGGTCTATCTACAACTGGAAAACGAAAAAACTCTCAGACATGGATACGGAATCGTCGGGAATGGTTGAGGGCAGCGATCACGCGTTCTCATTGATGTCTCCGGATCGGAAATACATCCTCTGGGGATACAACGATAAGAACCGCCTCGTGACCTACAACATCCTGACCACGCAGAAAGCTCTGCTGCCGCATACGTTCTACAATATGCAGGATGCGAAGTTCGTGTCCACCGACACCATCATGGTGTTGGATAAGAAATGGGACTACTCCCTGTACCGCGTGAGCGTCACGACCGATACCAGTCAGCACTGGAAAGTGCTGGATGCGAAAATGGTCCAAGACGGCAAGGACGTGGTGTGGTATCCGATCGAACACGGCAAGAAATCATTCTTCATCGTGCCGCTCAAAAACGACACCTTGAACATCTACCTGTTCGATACCGAGAAAGCGACGACGACGCTCGTGATGAGCGAAGTGCCGCTCGTCAAGGATTCGGAAATGAAAGACGACGTACTGACGCTGATGATAGCCGGACCCTTCGGGCAGAAACGGCAGATCAAGATAGACGGATCGGGTACGGCGAAGATCGCCGACCAGTCCTTTATCTACACCCTGCCGAAAGACACTGAAACGGTCTCTTCACAGCCGCTCGTCACGCCGCATCAGTGGGATCTCCACAGCTCCATTCCTTCGCGGAAAGGAAAGCTGCGGAAGATTCCTCAGATCGAGCATATCTACGGTGCCGGCGGCTTCGGCTTCAGCAGCCACGATGGATTCTCGTATTACCTCGTGCTCGAGGAAATAGCATATGACGATATCAATCAGCACGCGCTGTCATCAAGCATCTACCTGCAGGAAGGCAATCAGGGCTTCGCCGATATCGAGTACGACAACTTCAACAAGGATCGGTCATACTTCCTTGATTACTGGAAACTCGACAGCAGCGGTTATACCGCCAATGTCGGCGCCATCCAGGATCTCTTCCTGAATGAATTCCTGAACTGGGACGTCACCTTCAAACAGCAGCAAGTGCGGAATCGGCGCGATGACGTCGATATCAATTGGTGGCGCTCGGTCTTCGGAACCAGCTTGAGCCTGGATACGACCATCTGGGATTGCGAAGCAAACCAGTGGGCGTGCCACGGGCCTCAGTCCGGAACGTCGATATTCACCGGCTCGGAAGTCGGTGTCGACAACCAGAAAGGATTCCAGACATTGAACCTCAACCTGGATGCGCGGTACCACCTGCCGATCACCGATCGGTCGGGTCTCGCATTCCGCGCACTCGCCGGACACAGCTTCGGTCCCAATCCCACGATCTTCATGTGGGGCGGCAACGATACGTTCCGCGGGATCACGAACTTCAGTCAGGCAGGTACGGTGTATGCGATGCAAAGCACCGAAATCCGCATTCCGATTCTGGATGCTGCAGGAGCGGTTCTCAGCGGACCGGTGGGACATGGCTTCGCGCCTCTCACGGTCTACTTCGATATCCGCGGCGGCGTCTACAACGACATCGGAGACATGTGGTATGACGGAGATCCGGTCTTCGACGGACATCGCGGATTCCATTACCAGGAAAGCGCGGGATACTTCATCAATATCCCGACGATGTTCGGCGTCAACCTCAGAATGAACAAAGGATTCTACGGAAAGAAAGACTGGAACTTCTGGCTCGGCTACAACTGGTAATCGGAACATGTCTTTGCAGAACCGCGATTCTTTCGCTGAACGAAAG
>JAGWKK010000021.1 GCA_028865335.1 Patescibacteria group bacterium
GATCATGAGATGGGAGAAGACCGACAAATCTTCCACGCGCACGGGTTTCGCGCTCAAGATCAACGGCGTCTGGCACGTCGCCCAGCTCGATAAGGGAGATATATTCATAGCTCCGGAAATGCAGGGTCGGGAAACGCCCACCGGAATGCGCATCACGCAGGTGATATTCGGCATCGTCAATCGGCTGAACAAATCCCGATCAAAGCAACTCATCGTCATACGCGAAGAATAGCCCCCGCAAAGCGGGGGATTTTTATGCTATACTGGAACCATGAACGAAAATAAAAACCTTCCGAAAGACGTCTTCACGCATCTGCTGTCCATGATTGCGCTGTATATGAGCGCGGGGAGTCTGATCGCCCTTTTCTTCCAATACATCAATCTGTCGTTCCCGGATCCGCTGCAGCCGCTCTATTATTCCGGCGTCGCGTCATCCATGCGCTTCGGCATGGCGACGCTGATCATCGTTTTTCCGATCTATCTCGCCATCGTCCACGCACTCGACAGGGAATACCGGGAGTTTCCGGAGAAGAAAAGCCTGAAGATCCGCAAATGGCTGGTCTATTTCACGCTTTTCGTCGCGGCGATCATCCTGATCACCGATCTCGTGACGCTGGTCTATAACTTCCTCGGCGGCGACCTGACGGCGCGCTTCGTCCTCAAAGTGCTCGCATTCTTCGTCGTCATCGCGCCGATTTTCGCATACTATCTTATGGATATCCGCGACCGCCTCACCTCTTCGCTGAAGAAATGGTTCTTCTGGACGACGGCGACCGTCGTACTCGTCAGCGTCATCGCCGGATTCTTCACCGCCGGCTCTCCGCTGAAGGCGCGCGCATATCGTTTTGATGAACAGCGCATCGGCGATCTCCAGAACCTGCAGTCCGAGATCATCAATACCTATTGGCTGCAGAAGCAGTCTTTTCCGCCGTCGCTCGACGCACTGAAGAACGACATCACCGGCTTCATACCGCCACTCGATCCGGAGACCAATACGCCGTACGAATATCATGTCACCGGCAATCTGTCATTCGATCTGTGCGCGACATTCAGCCTCGCTTCCGACGCGGCGCTGAGCATCCCGCAACCCGTCTATTATCCCGCTTCGCAGCCGCAGAATTGGGACCACGAATCCGGCCGCGCGTGTTTCAGCCGCACCATCGACCCGCAGCTGTACCGAACGCAGGCAAAAGTGACTCCATAAGGACATGAACGACGCGCTGATCTATATCTTCCAATTCATTGTTTTTATTTTCTCCGTCATGGTCCATGAGGTCTCGCACGGACTGATGGCGTATCGGCTGGGGGATACGACCGCAAAAGACGCCGGTCGGCTCAATCTGAATCCGTTGAATCACATCGATCCGCTCGGCTCGGTGATTCTGCCGCTGATGCTTTTCATCGCCGGAAGCCCGGTGCTTTTCGGCTGGGCGAAACCGGTTCCGTACAATCCGTATAATCTGCGGAATCCGCGCAAAGGCGCGGCGCTCATCGGCCTGGCCGGTCCGGGCAGCAACTTCGCTCTTGCGCTGATCTTCGGCGTCATCATCCGGATCGTCTCTTTCGCCGCACCCGCCGCACAGGGAAGTCCTCTGGTCCTTCTCCTCAGTTCAGTGGTCTTCATCAATCTTCTCCTCGGCATCTTCAATCTGGTTCCGATTCCGCCGCTGGACGGCTCCAAACTGCTCTTCGCCCTGTTGTCCCCGAAATACCACGAACTTCAGGGATTTCTCGAGCAATACGGTCTCTGGATTCTGATCGTATTCATCTTCTTCGGCATCAATGCGTTGGTTCCGATCATCAACGCGCTGTTTACCCTTCTCACCGGAACGCCGATTTTCTGATCGCCGATCGGGGTGAATACGATTTTTCAGATCGCTTTACAGGCGCCTCTTTCTGTTGTTCACTGGAGATAGTCCCTGAAAACTCAAAACGAGGTCGTAATGCGTATACTACTGACTCTTTCCGCCGCGCTTCTGATCATGTATTCGCCGGCGTGTTTTGCGATATCATACGAACTTGCCGATCCCGACCCCTCCGTCATGCAGCCGCAGACATTCAATGCCGCCGCCATCGATACAGGCACCCTGGCCGACGATGCGGTTCGGGACGCGATCGATGAATCTCTCGAACCGTTGAGAGAAATCCTGGATATCATCCACGACCAATACTACAAGGACGTCAATCTGAAGGCATGCGTCGAACAGATCGCCAAAAGCGGCGTTTCGGCCTGTACCGATCGGTACAGCTTCGTGCTGTATCCTCAGGAAGTCCAGGATGAACAGGAGTCGGATTTCAAGGGTCAATTCGTCGGCATCGGTGTTGCTCTCGAGGTGGATCCGCAAGGAGTCCGCATCATGAACGTCTACCCGGATTCACCGGCTAAAACCGCGGGACTCCTGCCCGACGACATCATTCTTTATGTCTCCACTGATCCGGCCAAGTCGGAAGTGAGCTGGGTCGCAACCAAGGATCTGCCGCTGGAAGCCGTCATCCGGCTGATCAAAGGCCCCCGGGATACCGGGGTCAGTCTGATCATCCGTCACGGAGATTCGCGGCATATGTTCACGCTGAAACGCGAACCGGTGGATATCCGGTTTGTCGAGTCAAAAAAGATTTCTTCCGAGATCGGCTATGTCCGGATCGCATCATTCGACGGAAAGGTGGCCCCGCAATTCTTCGATGCCGTGAAGGAACTGTCCGATGGCGGCATGAAAGTGCTGATCCTCGACCTCCGGAACAATCCCGGCGGTTTCGTGGAATCGGCGAAAGAAATCTGCGGCCTCTTCGCGCCCGACGATCATCAGACCGAGGAAACGATCATCTATACCCACATGAGAGGAAAGCCGCGCGCGGCTGAGAGTATCTACGAAAGGCATCTCCGCGAATTCCGGAGCGTCCGCCTCATCATTCTGCAGAACCAGGACAGCGCAAGCGCTGCGGAGATCACCGCAGGTTATCTGCAGGCGAATGCGCGCGCCCTCGTCATCGGCACCCGAAGCTTCGGCAAAGGTATCATGCAGGAACTCATCCCGCTCCTGGAGACGGGCGGCGAGCTGCATCTGACGGTCGCCGAATACTATATCGCAACTCCGAAAGGATCTCTCAAGGTCAACGGCATCGGCATCACTCCCGACATCACCGTTCAGAATCCGTCGACGGTGAAGTCGGAAAAGGACGACGCGCAATATCAGCGCGCCATCAGCGAAGCCCATAAGATGCTCCGGTAAATCACGCCCCCTCGCAAACGGGGGCTTTTGTTCGGCCGATTCCGAGTTATCCCAAGCTTGCCTGTTGACCCCGCACCTTTTGGGGAGTGATTATATAAATAATCTGAAACTTCCAAATTGAAGAAATCTTTTCGATATACATTCTCACATAAAAGGCCGCAGGAAAATTCAGCCCCGCTCCACAAAAGGTGCGGGGTTGACATTTTTCGCACGATTTTGATATACTACTGAGGAACTTATGCCAACGATAAGACAACTCATCAAGAAAGGGCGGAGGGTGAATCTCTCCAAAACGAAATCACCGGCGCTCGGACGCTATTTTAATTACATCCTGAACAAGCCGGTCAGCTCGCCGTCGCCGTTCAAACGCGGCGTCTGCCTCAAAGTGTTCACCACGACTCCGAAAAAACCGAACTCGGCGCTCCGCAAAGTGGCGCGTGTCCGGTTGACCAACGGCATGGAAGTCACCGCGTACATTCCGGGTGAAGGCCACAACCTGCAGGAACACTCCGTCGTCGTCATCCGTGGCGGCCGCGTGAAGGATCTTCCGGGTGTCCGCTACCACATCGTCCGCGGCGTTTTGGATACTTCGGGCGTCACGACGCGCCATCAGCAGCGCAGCAAGTACGGAGCGAAGAAACAGAAATAAAACAAACCTATGAGAAAAAAGCGCAATTATACACGCGACCACCGACCGGACCGCCTCTATGGCAGCGTTGCCATGGGCCGTTTCATCAACTACGTCATGGAAGACGGCAAAAAGAAAGTCGCCGAGAAAGTGGTCTATGACGCGATGGATCTGGTGAAGAAAGAAACGGGCTTGGCGCCGCTGGAGGTTTTTGATAAAGCGTTTGAAAATGTGACGCCGCTCGTGGAAGTCGCGACCCGCCGTATCGGTGGCGCGAACTATCAGGTTCCGCGTGAAGTCCGCCAGGGCCGCAAGTTCATGCTTGCCGCCGGCTGGATCATTGAAGCCGCTGCCAAGAAATCCGGAAAGCCGATGGCGAACCGGTTGGCGGAAGAATTAATCCTTGCGTCCAAGAACGACGGCGCCGCGGTCAAGAAGAAACAGGATACGCACCGCATGGCTGAAGCCAACCGCGCCTTCGCCCACTTCGCGCGGTAATCTCGGCTCATGGAAAAAGCACCTGCGCCACAACCGGAAAAATCGGCTTCGGTCGGAAAAGAATCCGAGGTTAATCCCGAATACGTGAAGCGCCTGGGTGAAGATCTGCTCTATAATTATTCCGATGAGCAGCCTGAGCTTATGAGCCGGGACGTTCGGAATAAAATGAAAGAGAGTCCGGACGTGCAGCAGCGGGAGGAGGCCCTGAAATTCCAAAAAAATAAGTACCGCAAAAATTTCTTTACGGTGCTGAGAGGGTTTCTCTACTATGTTTTGGATGAAAACATGCTCCCCGTCAAAAACCGGGAGGAAGTCGAAAGAATGAAGAATGAATTATACGATATCGTAGATACCATCAGCTTCGGAGCAGGGGAGCCGACTCCGCCGGAGGCAGTACGCAAAGCGACGGAATTATTACAAACAATATTACACTAATTTATGCCACGACAATATCCATTGGAAAAAGTGCGCGATATCGGTATCATCGCCCACATCGACGCAGGTAAGACGACCGTCTCGGAACGCATTCTTTTTTATACCGGCGTTTCCCACAAGATCGGCGAAGTCCACGAAGGCGACACCGTCATGGACTGGATGGAACAGGAACGCGAACGCGGCATCACCATCACGTCCGCTGCGACGACCTGCTTCTGGATTCCGAGCTATCATAACGGCGACAAGAAATTCGAACACCGCATCAACCTGATCGACACTCCGGGACACATCGACTTCACCGTTGAAGTGAAACGCTCGCTTCGTGTGCTCGACGGCGCTGTCGTCGTATTCGACGGCGTATCCGGCGTGGAACCGCAATCGGAAACCAACTGGCGCTACGCGGACGAATACAAAGTCCCGCGCCTCTGCTTCATCAACAAATTGGACCGCATGGGCGCATCCTTTGAAGGAAGTTATCAGTCCATTCTCGACCGTCTGACCCCGAATGCCGTTCCAATCCAGCTCCCGATCGGCCTGGAGGCTGCTTTTGAGGGCGTCGTGGATCTCTTGAAGATGAAAGCGTACCACTTTGAAGGTTCGATGGGTGAAAAGATCGTGGAAAGCGACATTCCGGAATCCATGAAAGCCGAAGCGGAAAAACGCCGCCACACGCTGGTGGAGAAGATCGTGGAACAGGATGATGCCCTGATGACCGCCTATCTCGACGGGAAGGAGCCCGATGCCGAAACGCTGAAGAAAGTCCTGCGCAAGGCGACGATCGCCAATACGATCGTTCCGGTGGTTTGCGGATCCGCATTGAAAAACAAAGGTGCACAGCTCGTACTCGACGCGGTTGTCGACTATCTGCCGTCGCCGCTCGATGTTCCGCCGGTCAAAGGAACCGATCCGAAAACCGGAGCGGAGCTTCAGCGCGCGCCGAGCGACGATGAGCCGCTTTCAGCGCTCGCATTCAAAATCGCCGCCGATCCGTTCGTCGGCAGCCTGACCTTCTTCCGCGTCTATTCCGGTGTTTTGAAGCGCGGTACCTATATCATGAATACGACCAAGGGCGTGAAAGAACGCGTCAGCCGTATCGTGCGTATGCACGCGAACCATCGCGAAGAAGTGGAGGAAATCTATGCCGGCGACCTGGGCGCGCTGGTCGGCATGAAAGATACCACCACCGGCGACACGCTCTGCGACGAATCGAATCAGATCATCCTGGAAAAGATCACGTTCCCTGAACCGGTCATTTCGCTCCGCATCGAACCGAAGACCAAAGCCGACCAGGAAAAGATGGGTATCGCACTCCGCCGTCTGAGCGATGAAGATCCGACCTTCAAAGTGACCGGCGACGCCGAAACCGGCGAAACGATCATCTGGGGCATGGGTGAATTGCACCTGGAAATTCTCGTCGACCGCATGAAGCGTGAATTCAACGTGGAAGCGAACGTCGGCCGTCCGCAGGTTGCTTACCGCGAATCGATCACGACCGAAGCGGAAGCGGAAGGGAAGTATATCAAGCAGTCCGGCGGTAAGGGTCAGTACGGCCACGTCCGCATCCGGGTTGAACCGCTGGAACGCGGCAAAGGATTCGAATTCGTCAACGCCATCAAAGGAGGCGCCATCCCGCAGGAATTCATCAAGCCGGTTGAAAAAGGTATCGTGGAATCCATGGAAAAAGGCGTTGTCGCAGGTTATCCGCTCAACGACATCAAGGTGACTCTCTACGACGGTTCCTACCACGAAGTCGACTCGTCCGAAGCCGCTTTCAAGATCGCCGGCTCGATGGCGCTGCAGGAAGCCGCCAAGCGCGCGAAGCCGGTCATCCTGGAACCGATCATGAAGGTGCAGACGCTGGTTCCGTCCGAATTCATGGGCGATGTCACCGGCGATATCAGCTCCAAGCGCGGCAAGATCGAAGCGATGAACGACCGCATGAACATCAAGGTCATCGACGCGAAAGTGCCGTTGTCCGAAATGTTCGGTTACGCGACCAAGCTCCGCTCCATGTCCCAGGGCCGCGGAAACTTCACGATGGAATTCTCGCACTATGATCCGGTGCCGAACAACGTTGCGGCGCTGATTATCGAAGGCAAGAAGTAAACTCGGATTTCTTTTTGGAGAATCGGCGTTCTCCGGCTCTTTGCCGGAGCCGCCTACGCCTCGCCAAACTTATAGGAATTAACTATATGTTTGGCTCCGGCAGTTTCTCCACAAAAGAAACCCTCGCGCTGAGGGAAAACTGCCTCAACAAAAATCCGCTTTTAGCGGAATTTTTGTATACTGGTAGAACCAAGCCAGCAGCACTCCGACACCTGCCTGCCGGCAGGCAGGGTTTCCCAAAAATGACAATTTCGCTCCGGAGGGAAATACTCTCTCAAACAAATTCCTCGCAAAACGCAGGGCTTTGTTTTCTATCTGTCATTGACAAATCGATTATTATAGTTTAATATGGACTTCAGCTGTTTGATGTCACATCTCTCGTCGGAGGAAAGCAATGGGAATAGGCGTAAGCATCAGTAAGATGCTGGAAGCTTATATCGGACCTCAATGGATGCCAGTCATTCCGTTCCTGGGTCACATCGCATTGGCATCTTCAATTCCGGGACTCATTATCTACTATATATACCGAACAAGCGGAAAGCAGTCTGCGGTCGGGTTCCTTTTCCTGATCGCCGGCATGCACTATATCGAGATAGGTGCAATTTTCTCGAGTGATTATAGGCCCTACACGAATACGGACTATCCTTTCTTGGCTCTTTTGTGCACGTTTGTCGGATTTCTTCTTTTCGCGGCCTGGGGGCACATCGCCTTCGGCGGTGACGATGATGACGATCCGGAAGGAGATCCCGATCCGGATCCAGGCAACAAAAAGGTCGTGGACGATTTCCTGAAGTCCTGCCAGAAGAAATTTCTGGCGGAACTCAGAAAGTAGCTGCACACAGCCCCGCGCTTTCATAGGCGGGGCTTTTTATTTTGAAAAAATCGTTTTACACTACAATCAGCTCCTCGGATAGAGCAGCGACCATGCTTGAATGGGTCAGAGAACGAATCCGGCTGATGGAAAAGAATAAGGGGCATATCCGTCTGGCGATCCTCGTCGTATGGTCGGTATATGTACTGTTCGTCATCCGATTTCAGGGAGCGATTCCCGCAAAGTATTTCATTTTAGGATTCGTCTGCGCCGTCATCCTGACCTGCCTGTTCGCCATGGAGGAGTATACCGATGATCCCGGCGATGGCAATTCCGATTCTGGAGGCGGGGGAGGCGACGATCCGCCGCCCGATGAACCTCCGCCCGATCTGCCACCCGATCCCGAGCGCACGAAAGAGATCGAAGACCTGATCAGAAGGAACCGGCCGCGCAGATCGCCGAAGCCGACTCTCAGGTAGATACATATTAAAAAGCCCCGCAGTTGCGGGGATTTTTCATGGTCGCCACGTCGCATAGGCGGGACCGATCCGGGAATGATGATGCCATGACGCAGGCAGGAAGTGCATGACGCTGACGCCGAGCACGGCGTGCGCAAGCACCAGCGCGTAGAAACTTTTCTTTTCCAGGAAGAAATAGGCGCACAATCCGCCGCCGACCGCCGTCACCGGCACCAACACGGGATTCGGCAAGTGGATCAGCGCGAAGATGCATGCGGTCACGAACGCGGTCATCCGCGAATCGTGCAATTCTTCGTTGATGCGCGGAACGATGTATCCCAGCAGCAGCACCTGCTGCCAGAACGCGTTCGCCAGATATCCAGGCATCAGCGATCGCCAGCAACTGGCGTATACTGCCGGATCTTCCGTAATGCCCGGCTTCCGCCATGAACCGATCAGCGCGATCACGCACCAGAACAGCATCGTTGCGAATGCGATCCGCGCGGTATCGCGGTCCGGTTGTCGCGGATGCAGGATCTGCTTCAGCCGGTGAGGCCGCAGAATCCAATAACTGAGGATGAAGACCAACACGATGGCGCCAAGGCCGTAGGACAGCAGGCGGTACCCCTCGGACAGCCAGATCGCGATTTCCGCCAGACCGAAGACGCAGACGATTTCCTGGAGGGGAGTCATAACCTCTGAACCTCCCGACTTTCGAGTTGCTGGCTTCAGCGTATCAGACGCAGCAGCCTCACGCAACACGAAAAAGGGCGCGTTATGCCATCCGGAGGTTTATCCCCATTTTGGCCTATTGACATTTTCAGGCGCTTTCATATATACTATGTGGTATTACCTGCGTATAGGTTCTGTAGGCAATGATTTGCAGCGCCCGGACGCGGAAATTATTAAGTAAAAAAATAATTAAAATTAAATTAATACAAACGTATGGCGGAAAAAGCAAAGTTTGAACGTACAAAGCCTCACGTGAACGTCGGTACCATTGGTCACGTCGACCACGGGAAAACTACGCTTACGGCGGCAATCACGCACGTCCTCCACTTGAAGGGCTGGGCGTCGAAAGAAGAGAAAGTCGATCAGATCGATAACGCGCCTGAAGAAAAGGCCCGTGGTATCACGATCGCGCTGCATCACTCGGAATATGAATCGCCGAAGC
The DNA here is from genome assembly GCA_028865335.1 of Patescibacteria group bacterium. Classification (GTDB taxonomy): domain Bacteria; phylum Patescibacteriota; class Minisyncoccia; order UBA6257; family 02-FULL-45-10c; genus REEB48. Next base: position 9,341 of record JAGWKK010000021.1, read on the forward strand.
GCCACTATGCGCACGTCGACGCTCCGGGACACGCTGACTACATCAAGAACATGATCACCGGTGCCGCTCAGATGGACGGCGCGGTCTTGGTAGTTTCCGCCGCTGACGGTCCGATGCCGCAGACCCGCGAACACATCCTGCTCGCACGCCAGGTCGGCGTACCGACGCTGCTGGTGTTCCTGAACAAGTGCGATATGGTTGACGACAAGGAACTTATCGACCTCGTTGAATCCGAAGTCCGCGAACTCCTGAAGAAATACGACTTCCCGGGTGACACCACTCCGGTGATCCGCGGATCCGCGCTGAAGGCTCTTGAAACGACCTCCGCCGATTCTCCGGAAGCGAAACCGATTCTTGACTTGATCGCCGCGATGGATGAATTCATCCCGGATCCGGTCCGCGATACGGATAAGCCGTTCCTGATGCCGGTTGAAGATATCTTCTCGATTGAAGGCCGCGGCACCGTGGTGACCGGCCGTATCGAGCGCGGTATCGTCAAAGTCAACGAAGAAGTCGAAGTCATCGGTCTCCGCCCGACGGTGAAAACCGTGGTGACGGGTATCGAAATGTTCAACAAACTGCTCGATGAAGGCCAGGCCGGCGACAACGTCGGTATCCTTCTCCGCGGTCTGAAGAAAGAAGATGTGGAGCGCGGTCAGGTTCTCGCAAAGCCGGGATCCGTCACGCCGCACACCGAATTCGAAGCTGAGATCTATGTTCTCGGTAAAGACGAAGGTGGCCGCCACACTCCGTTCTTCAAGGGCTACAAGCCGCAGTTCTACATCCGCACCACCGACGTTACCGGCGAAGTCATTCTGCCGGAGGGTATGGAAATGGTGATGCCGGGCGATACGGTGAAGATCACGGTCAAATTGATCGCGCCGGTCGCACTCGAAGAGAAACAGCGTTTCGCGATCCGCGAAGGCGGTAAAACCGTGGGCGCCGGAGCAGTAACCAAGATCCTCAAGTAATATCACCGGGAATCAGAAGCACATTGTATGGCAAAAAAAGAAGTTGAAAAAGAAAAATTGAGATTGCGGATAAAGGCGTACGACCACAAGCTGATCGATAATTCGTGCAAGCAGATCATCGATACGGCGAAACGGAACGACGCTGAAGTCATCGGCCCGATCCCGCTTCCGACTGAAATCCGGAAGTACACGGTGAACCGATCGACCTTCGTCCACAAGGATTCGCGTGAACAGTTCGAGCTCAGGGTACACAAGAGATTGGTGGATATTCTGAACCCGAGCCAGAAGATCATCGAATCGCTCTCCGCACTCAATCTGCCTGCAGGTGTTGATATAGAAATCAAGATGGTGTAGACTATATCGCATCGTAAGGAATTAGCCAAAAAATGTTTTTTCACAAAAACAGCCGGCTAATCCGGCTGTTTTTGATGGATAACCATAACGGTATGAAAAAAATCAAAGCGACAAAACTGAAAATGACCCAGATCTGGAAAGGCAACGCCATGGTGGCGGTGTCTCCGTTGCGATTGGCTGATCCGGCTGATGCCGACGAAGTCAAAGAAGGGGATCTCGTCAAAGTCACGGGCTTTATCAAGGGTCATGGTTTCCAGGGTCCGGTCAAGCGCTACAGCTTCGCCGGCGGTCCGAAAACCCACGGCCAGAAAAACCGTTACCGCGCGCCGGGTTCCATCGGCAGCACCGCTCCGCAGCGCGTTCTTCCGGGACGCAAGATGGCGGGCCACATGGGCACCAACAAGAAAACTATTTTGAATATGAGCGTCGCCGACGTCCAGAAGGAGAAGGGACTCGTGCTGCTGAAGGGCTCGGTCCCCGGCAAAACATCGGCGAAAGTTTCATTCACCAAACTGTCTTAACTTTTATGGCAACCGCAAACGTCAAACTCTACAATCAGGATGGAAATGTTTCAGGCGATATTCCGGCGCCGGCTTTTTTGTCCGCGTCACAGGACATCGCGGTTGCCCATCAGGCATTCAAAGCGACGGCCGCCAATGCGCGCCAGCCGATCGCCCATACCAAGAACCGCGGCGAAGTAAGCGGCGGCGGTATCAAGCCGTGGAAACAGAAAGGCACCGGCCGTGCGCGGCAAGGCTCCATCCGCTCTCCGTTGTGGCGCCATGGCGGCGTCACCTTCGGTCCGCGTAAAACCACGGACTACAGCCAGAAATTGAATAAGAAGATGAAGCGCCAGGCCTTGGAAGCCGCGTTGACCGCGAAGCTTGCGGCTGACGGATTGAAAATCGTGGATTCTTTGTCCTTCGGCACCACCAAGACCAAGGAAGTCGCACACGCGATGCTTGCGCTTACCGGCGGCAAATCGGCGCTTGTGGTCCTTTCCAAGGATCATGCCGGTTCCGGCCGTGCGCTTGCGAATCTCGCGCGCGTCAGCACCGTCTCCGCATCCGGCCTCAACACCTATGACGTTCTCTCCCATGCGGTCGTCCTCATTGAACAGCCGGCGCTTGCCGAAATCGCACGCAGCTAAATCCATTTTTATGAATAAATCACTCGTCAAAAGGGCATTGATCACCGAAAAATCCACCGACCTCAGCACCATGGGGAAGTATGTGTTTTGGGTTGAGAAAGAGACCACTGCCAGGGAGGCGAAAAAGATCGTCGAACAGCAGTACGGCGTGAAGGTTCTCCGGACGAACGTCATCAACGGAAAACCGAAAAAGCGCATTGTCGGCGCCCGCATCAGCAACAAGCCGGGCCGCAAAAAGATCATCATGACCTTGCAAAAAGGCCAGAAATTAGATATCGTACCGCAATAGTTTAATTCGTATGAAACACTATAAACCAACAACTCCGAGCCGGCGCCAGATGACCACGGTGGACTACACCGGGATCAGCAATGAACGCCCGCTCAAATCCTTGACGGCGAAAGTCTCCGGACGCGGAGGGCGCAACCACCACGGCCGCATCACTATGCGCCACCAGGGAGGGGGCAACAAGAAGATCTATCGCGTCGTCGATTTCCGCCAGATGAAGCTGGATGTGCCCGGCCGCGTGGAAGCGCTGGAGTACGATCCGTTCCGCACCGCGTTCATCGCACGCGTCGTTTTTCTTGACGGCGAGCGTTCCTATGTTCTGGCTCCGAAGGACCTCAAGGTGGGCGACTCGATCGTCACCTCGCCGAAAGCGCCGCTCAAAGCCGGCAACCGTCTGATGCTCAAGAACGTCCCGATCGGCTATCAGGTGCACAATGTGGAAGCGACTCTCGGCAGAGGCGGCCAATTGGCGCGCTCGGCGGGATCGTATGTCGAAGTGCTCGGTCATGAAGGGAAATATTCCGTCGTGAAGCTCGCATCCGGCGAAGTCCGCCAGGTGCCGTCGGAAGGATTCGCGACCGTCGGCCAGGTTTCCAACGAAGATTGGAATCTCGTCAATGTCGGCAAAGCGGGACGCTCCCGCTGGCTCGGCATCCGTCCGACGACCCGCGCGAAAGCCATGAACCCGGTTGATCACAAGTACGGCGGCGGTGAAGGCAGCACGCAGCGCGGTACCAAACGCCCGAAGGATATCTGGGGTAACATCACCGGCGGCCGCAAGACGCGCAACAAGAAGAAGTGGACCGGCAAATTAATCATGTCGCGGCGTCCGAAAAAATAATCACACCTATGTCACGCTCAAGCAAAAAGGGTCCGTACGTTGACCCGAAACTGTTGAAGAAGATCTCCAAGTTCAAGCCCGACGGCAAGACGGTTATTAAGACATGGTCCCGCGACTCGGAAGTCGCTCCGGAAATGGTCGGCTACACGTTCGGCATCCACAACGGGAAGAACTTCATCGAAGTCACCATCAAGGAAGAGATGGTCGGCCACCGCTTGGGCGAGTTTTCGCTCACGCGCAAATTCACGCGCCACGGCGGAAAGATGCAGCGCGAAGCGGAAGCTGGCGCAGCAGCAGCGGCAAAACCGGCACCGGCAAAATAATAACATACTAGTATGTCACCACTGGTCCACGCAAAACTTCGCTATCTCCACATCGCACCGCGCAAAGCTCGGCTGGTTGCCAATGCCATCAAAGGCATGACGGTCAATGAAGCTGAAGCGCAGCTGATGTTCCGAGCCAAACGGGCGAGCGAGCCGATCTTGAAATTGCTCCGTTCCGCGGTCGCCAATGCGAAGAACAACTACAAGTTGGATCCCGAGACGCTGTTCGTCAAGGCGATCCGCGTCGACCAAGGTCCGATGCTGAAGCGGTTTCTGCCGCGCGCCATGGGACGGGCGACTCCGATCCATAAGAAAATGAGCCATGTGTGGATCACGCTTGAATCCAAGGAGAAGCCGAAGAAAGAATCCCGCTTCCTGATCGCCGAAAAGGCGAAGAAGGTGAAGAAGGAATCCGCGAAAAAGAGGAAGGCCGAGATGAAGCCGGCTGCCGAGCGCGAAACTCCGACGCCGTCGAAAACAAACGAAAAGGGCTTCCTGAAGAAAATGTTTAACCGGAAGAGCGTATAACATACCTATGAGTCACAAAATCAATCCAAACGCATATCGCATCGGCGTCAACAAGGGATGGACATCCCGGTGGTTTGCGACCGATCCGAAAACAGCCGGCCAACTGCTGCGCGACGATATCGCGATCCGCGAGATGGTCCGCAAGATGGTCAATCAGGCCGGTATCGATAAGATCGATATCGAGCGCAATTCCAGCACCTGCCGGGTGACGGTGAAGGTCACCAAGCCGGGTTTGGTCATCGGCCGCGGCGGCAAGGGCATCGAAGATCTTACCAAAGCGATCGAACTCAGCCTCGCCAAGAACCGCGCGAACCGCACCAACAAAGCGGCGCCCCGCCTGAGCGTCAATGTCGAGGAAGTGAAGCGGACCGATGTTTCGGCGACCGTCACCGCACAGCAGATCGCCTGGGACCTCGAAAAGCGCATGCCGTACCGCAGAACCATCAAACGCTATCTCGGCTTGGTCATGCAGAACCGCGACGTGCAGGGAGTCAAAATCAAGGTGGGCGGCCGCTTGGACGGCAATGAAATCGCCCGCAAAGAATGGCTTGCAAAGGGGAAGCTTCCGCTGACGACGCTTCGCGCGAACATCGATTACGGCATCGCGACCGCGTTCACGACGTACGGAGCGATCGGCGTAAAAGTCTGGATTTATAAAGGTGAAGTTGCATAATATAATTTTTTATAGTAAAATATGTTGGTTCCCAAAAAAGTAAAACATCGCAAGTGGCAGAAAGGACGGTCAAAGGACCGGAAGATTGAAACACGCGGAACGACGCTTTCCTACGGCTCGTATGGCCTGAAAGCGGAGTCCACCGCCTGGATCAATTCGCGCCAGATCGAAGCGGCCCGCCGCGCAATCACGAACTACGTGCAGCGCGAAGGAAAGCTCTGGATCCGCGTATTTCCGGACAAGCCGATCACGGCGAAACCGCCGGAAGTCACCCTCGGTGGCGGAAAAGGCGACGTCAAGGAATATGTCTTCCCGGTACGCGTAGGCCGCATCCTCTTTGAGCTTGACGGCATTCCGGAAAGCATGGCGCGCGAAGCGCTTCGCCTGGCTAGTTTTAAATTACCGGTGAAAACCCGCGTCGTAGTCGCTTAATATCCGTATGAAAAAAACAGATATCCAAAATTTACGCAATAAGTCGGCAGTGGAACTCGCGAACGACCTCAAAACCGATCGCGACACCCTGTGGCAGCTCCGCAATGACGTCGCCAACGGCAAGGTCAAGAACGTGAGCGAAGTGCGCAAGGTCAAGAAACGCATCGCAATCATCAACACCATTCTTAAAGAAACAAACACCCATTAATATGTTCGGCATGTTTGAAGGCAAAAGCGCGGCATCCGCGCAGAATACGACCGCAAAGACTTCCGCAAAAGGACGCGTCCTTCATGGCGTGGTGGTTTCCGATAAGATGAACAAGACGGCGGTAGTGGCGGTGTCCTTCGCGAAAAAGCATGCGAAATACCAGAAATACTTCACCAAGACGTCCCGCTTCAAGGCGCACGACGAGAAGAACGAATACCACGTCGGCGACGCGGTCACCATCCAGGAAACCCGGCCGCTGAGCAAAGATAAACGCTGGGTCATTTTAGGCAAGAAAGCATAACATACCGCCCACTCATATGATACAAGAACGATCCATATTGAAGGTTGCCGACAACTCAGGCGCGAAAATCGTCCGCTGTTTCCGCGTGCTCGGCGGAAGCCGGAAGCGCTATGCCGGTATCGGCGATATCGTCATCGCGTCCGTGCAGGTTGCCGAACCGCGCAATACGAAAGGCATCAAGAAAAAGGATATCGTGAAGTGCGTCCTCGTACGCCAGCGCAATCCGTTGCGCCGCGCCGACGGCACCGTTCTTCGCTTCGACGAAAACGCAGTGGTGCTGATCGATGACAAAAAAGAGCCGAAGGGAACCCGTATTTTCGGACCCCTGCCGCGCGAAGTAAAAGAGAAAGGGTATGAATCCATCTTCACGATGGCGGAAGAAATAGTATAACTACGACTATGAATATCAAAAAAGGCGACATGGTTCAGGTCATTGCCGGAGCGAACCGCGGAAAGCGCGGCAAAGTTTTGGCAGTCAGCCCGACCCGCAACCGCATCATCATCGAAGGCGTAAACCTCATCAAGAAACATCAGCGCCCGCGCAACGAAGGCGAAAAGGGCGAAGTGATTTCCGTTCCGCGCAGCATGGATGTCTCCAATGCCCTGCATTTGTGTGCGTCCTGCGATAAGGGCGTGCGCGTGGGCACCCGGAACGAAGGGGATGCGAAGGTCCGCTATTGCAAGAATTGCGAGGCTCCTATTGAGAAATAATCTTATGAAACCAGATTTCAACCAATTGGAAAAAGTGGTGATCAACGTCGGACTCGGCAGAGCGTCGGCCCTCACCAATTTCGAAGACCGCATCCTGCCGGCGACCGTTGAGGAACTTTCCGCCATCGTGGGCCAGCATCCGATGCCCCGCGCCGCGAAGAAATCCATCGCCGGATTCAAGCTGCGCGCCGGTACGACCGTCGGCCTCAAGGTCACGCTTCGCCGGAAAAAACTGGAACAGTTCCTGCGCAAACTGACCAATACCGCGCTTCCGCGTATCCGCGACTTCCGCGGCATCAACGATCACGCCATCGACAAGAAGGGAATCCTGACGATGGGCATCAAGGAGCATGTGGTCTTCCCTGAAATCATCCCGGAAAATTCCAAGGTCAATTTCGGAATGGAAATCACGGTCGTTCCGAAAAAAGCGATCGCAACGCATGCGGACGCGGTTGCATTCTATCAGTCATTGGGGATACCATTTAAGAAATAACAGTGACTTACAACCTTATGTTTTCCCTAATGAATAAGAAAAATTTTAGACTGATTTCAAGGCGCGAGGACGCGGCTGTGGTTTTACCACGCCAAGGAGAAGCAACGCAGAAATCGGATAAAATTTTCTTACCCGAAGGGAATCTTGATTTTGTCCAATCTCTTCGTTATGCTTCCTCAAAGTATGCGTATACATTTTCGTCAGCAAGCCTTGATCTTGGTCAAAATCAAGATTTTCATTTAGGGAAAATATAAGATTATAAGTCACTATATGGCAAAGACATCCGTCATCGCACGAGCTCAAAAGAAACCGAAGTTTTCATCGCGAGAAGTCCGTCGCTGTTTTCGGTGCGGCCGCAAACACGGCTACATCCGCGATTTCGAACTCTGCCGCATCTGCTTCCGGGAAGCCGCCAACCGGGGCGAAATTCCGGGCGTACGAAAATCATCCTGGTAATACTATCCATTATGTAT
>JAGWKK010000022.1 GCA_028865335.1 Patescibacteria group bacterium
TTGATTTGACGCTTTTGGCGCGGCGAAGCCGCGCTGATGGAGTGGAATTTCCGCAAGGAAATTCCACGGCTTTCCGAATTCCCCCGCCAGAATTCCCGCCGCGATGCGGCGGTTCCCATGCTTCGCATGGACGCGCTTCGCGCGTGAGCCGATGCGAAACGAGATTGCAAATTGTCGGTGTAAGTGCAGTGCCTTTATCAATTTAATTCCCGAAGCTATGACGAAATACTTTATCTATTGTAGAAAATCAAGCGAAGACGAAGAACGCCAAGTGTTGAGCATTGAGGCGCAACTAACGGAGCTTCGGGAATTCGCCAAGCAACAGGGTTTATTTGTTGTTCGTGAGTTTTACGAGAGTAAAACAGCGAAAGAACCTGGTCGTGAAGTTTTTAACGACATGCTTGGCGAAATTGAAAAAGGCACCGCACAGGGAATTTTAGCGTGGAATCCTGATAGATTGGCGCGCAACAGCGTAGACGGCGGCAGAGTTATTTATTTAGTGGACACTGGCAAAATCACCACGCTAAAATTCCCTACATTTTGGTTTGAGCCGACGCCACAGGGTAAGTTCATGTTGTCGGTGGCGTTCGGTCAAGCAAAGTATTACACCGACAATTTGCGAGAAAACATTTTGCGCGGTATACGGCAAAAGATACGCCGTGGTGAATTGTCGGCAAAAGCCCCTCTTGGCTACCTTAACGCACCGAGATTGCGAACGATTGAGCCGGACAAAAAGACCTTTGCGAAAGTGAAAGAATGTCTAGGGGCTTTTGCTACGGGACAATTTACGCTCACTGGTATTCAGCGCAAAATGTTTTCTGTCGGCTTGGTTGGCAAGACCGGCAAGCCCCTCGCCCTTGCTTCGGTGGAACATATTTTAACCAATCCTTTTTACTACGGACATTTTCAATATCGAGGCGAGGTGCATGCCGGATCGCATAAGCCAATGATTTCAAAGAAACTTTTTGAAAAAATACAAGAGGCGCGTATCACGAACGGCAAACCCCGCAAAAAGCGAGGACCAAAGAATTTTCAGTTTCTAGGTTTTGCTACTTGTGGGGTCTGTGGCTATGCCATTACCGCCGAGCGACATATCAAGAAAAGTGGACTAAAATTTGTGTATTACCGTTGCACCCACAAGAGCAAAACTATTGTTTGTACTGAAAATCGCTTTTTGCGGGAAGAGGCATTAGCCGAGCAGGTGAAAATGCTTTGTCAAAAAGTTTCTTTGCCGTACGAATGGCGGGAAAAATATCTTGCTCGCCTTGCAAGCGAGCAATCGGAATCCCGCCAATCGTCCGACCTTTTCGTTCAAAATCTCAAAAACGACATTTCCTCCATTTCAGCGCGTTTGGAGCGGCTCACAGACGCATATCTTGGTGAAGCTTTGGAACTTGGCGAGTATCTGGAGCGCAAGAACGCGCTGATGTCTGAAAAGAAGTCGCTGGAGGAAAAATTGAGTGATTTTGAACGAAAAGGCAATCATTGGCTCGAACTCATGCGGAACTGGATTATTGAGGCCAACCAAGCCGAAAGTCTCGTTAGACAAGAAAATCTTTCGGGGATGAAAGATTTTCTTGTGGACATCGGCTCGAACCGCCGCATCGCGGCGGGAATTCTGGCGGGGGAATTCGGAAAGCCGTGGAATTTCCTTGCGGAAATTCCACTCCATCAGCGCGGCTTCGCCGCGCCAAAAGCGTCAAATCAAATTTGGTGGACCTAAGGGGAATCGAACCCCTGACTCGACTATGCCATAGTCGCGTGATGCCATTTCACCATAGGCCCATTATCTGGCCAGTACCTCCGCTATTTTCGTTAACTCATTATATAAATCTGCAGAGAAATAATCAATTCTGCATACGCCCTTGTAGTTGGGTTTTCTGGTCGGCACCCCGATCGTCCGTTTGTCGATCTGGATTTTATAAAATTGATTTCGTGGAATATGGGTTGTTTCCGACCAGAATTTCTCCAAGTCCTTCCCATTTTGATCCGCGCGGCATTGTACGGTGCAGCGGAATTTCGTTTCATCTATTGCATAACATTGCCGCATGAGCTTCAGAAAGAGTCTGATGATGTTGGGGTCGGAATTTCCCAACATGAGAGATGAATTTCTGTTTTTCCCGCCTTCGCCAAGGTAGATCATCGACAGCGCGATCTTCGCAGCATCTTCCTGTCGCAGAGTGTCCTTGAGATGAGCGACTCTTTTTTCAATAGCATCAAAATACTGCTGTCTTTTTTGTTTATTTATTATGGCGGTTTTCGCCCGGCCTTCGGCGATCCTGCTCTTCACATTCTTTTCGAGGCTGGCTTTTTGACGGGGGGAAAGCTCAAGATCGGTGAACCAAAGAGATAGCGTGCTTTTTGGCACGGGCACGTTGAGGGCCCCGCGGATATCGCCATATGTCTTGCCTTGTTTCCGAAGGGCAATGGCGCGGTCCCTGAGATGGGAATATTGCTTTTTCATCTTATTACTTATTGTACTGTATGAGATGTATAATATCAAATCGTAGGGGTTCGATATAGTTTATTTCTCGGATATTTCTGCTAAAATGTGAATAGTTCTGCATAACGAGAGGAGACCATGAGAGCCCTGATGCTGATGACCGCGATGGTTCTTTCGCCGTTCGCTTCCGCAGCGACGCTGCACTTCAAGATCGTCAAAAGAAACGCCGCGCAGGGGGATGTGGTGGTGATCCAGCGCATCGACCGGTTCAGACGGCCCTTCCGCGTCCGTTTCCTTGACCGGGAATACCGATCGTTCATTTTCAGGAATCGGCAGACGGTTTTTCTCGGCATCCCGTACCAGCTCAAGCCCGGCCCGTACATCGCTTCGGCGGTGTGCGCCATGGCGAGAAAGATGACGTCGAGCGTTCCGATACCGATCCGCGTGCGGCAAAAGTATCCGCGATTGCCGTATAAGCCGCCCAAGCGTTCGCCGGCCGAGCAGCAGCGCATCAATCATGAAGTCGCCGAGAATCACATCGCGCTGCGGCATACCGACCTGCATCTGTCGGTGATGAAGGAATTCACCTGGCCGATGCGGCCCGTGGTGGTGACTTCCAAGTTCGGCGAGCGGCGATGCCGCGATCGCCGGGGCCGGCATTTCTTCAACTGCCGGTATCATCTGGGCACCGACTACCGCGCCGCATTCGACCGGTACCATCAGGATCCCGTGCCGATCCACGCGATCAACGACGGCGTGGTGCTGTCCACGGCATCGCACGTCATCGACGGGCACATCGTGATCGTGGATCATGGGAACGGCATTTCGGCCGAGTATCTCCACTTCTCAAAAACTCTGGTCGTTCCCGGCGAGTATGTCCGCCGCGGACAGGTGATCGGCATCGCCGGCAAAACCGGCGACAGCGACGCCGTGCATCTGCACCTGACCATCAAGATGGATCACGGAAGGACCATCATCGATCCGCAACGTTTCCTGCTGAAGGTTGCGCATCACTAGCTCCCGGACTTCGGGAGCTTTTGTTTTGTGCTTAAAAAGAAAAGCCGCTCACGGAGGAGCGGGCCATTTTTTTGACTCATTGATCAGGAATCTGATCGCGATATAGCCGGCGGCGAGAATTGTCGGCCATACGAGAAAAAGGAAATAGACGAACAGGAGCGGATGCGCAGTCATCAGGGAATCGGCGATCGGAGTTCCGGCGCATATCCATGCGATGTTCCAGGCCAATAGAAGCAGGCGCTGGCCCATGTATCCTCCCCGCTTCAGGAACTAACTCTATAGTACTCAACGGAATGCGTGCCGTCAAAAACCGCCGGATGCCGGCAGGGGAGCGCTGTCGTGGTGTCCCCGGAGAGAATCGAACTCCCATCGTATCCTTAGGACGGATCTGTTCTATCCATTGAACTACGGGGACGTGCCATTTCACTCTAGCCGAAACCGCACGCCCTCACAAGCGCGGGAAGTTTTCCACAGGATGTTCCTTTACATACTTTCGTCGGGATTTGCTATACTGAATCTTAGTATTTTCAGAAAGGCCGTCGTGCCTGTAAAAGGGTTGCGCATGTCGGTGAGGAAATGGTTTTCGCCGTGTCATTGTGAGGATGGCGCGGAAATGATCGTTTCATCGGACCGGCTGCCGCCGCGAACCCAGCGGTGACAATCAGGTGGCGTGTCGAATATAAATTATTTTTCTTTTATTGATTCGCTCGCACAAGCATTGGCACCATCGGGAAAGCGGCGAGGAAAGTATTTTGGCTATTCCAAATTTGGAGCTAAAATATTTACCGACCCTTTTATCGGCAGGATGACCGGGGCGCTCTACGGCGTCTTCTTTTGATATACTGAAGGAGTAAGGTCGATTTAAATTAACCTAAAGGACCACTTATGGACGCATATTGCGTTAAATGCAAGGAGAAGCGGGAGATGAAGGACGCGAAGGAGGTGACCATGGAGGGCAAAGGCGGGAAGACCCGCAATGCCATGACCGGCGTCTGCCCGGTCTGCGGCACGAAAATGTTCCGCATCATGGGTGCGAAAAAGGATTAGACCGGGAGATTCCCGGTTCGCGCATCCGCGCCGGAAATCCGTCCGCTCTTGTGCGGGCGGTTTTCGTTTCCCTCGGGGTGTTGATGCATTATTATGCCGATATGGTACTATAAGTAGGAAAGGTTCTCGGAATAAAAGGTCGGAGAGAATATCTTCATAAAAAATTAAATCACACTAACACTATGGCAAATGCAGCATTTATGAAGCCGTTGAATGTCAGCGCCGATCTGGCGGCTGTCGTCGGCAAGGGTCCTATGCCTCGCAGCGAAGTGGTCAAGAAGCTCTGGGCGTATATCAAGAGCCACAACCTTCAGGACGCGAAGAATAAGCGCAACATCAACGCCGATGAGGCTTTGAAGAAGGTTTTCGGAGGAAAGTCGGTCGTCAACATGTTTGAAATGACCAAGCTTGTCTCCAAGCACCTCTCCTAGTTTTTTCCTGCAGGAAAAACAAAAAACCCGCCCACTTTTCGTGCGACGGGTTTTTTGTTAGAGTAGAGGCAGCTTACGAAGGAGGGTTGGCAGATTAATTTAATAGCGCTTTGTAGGATTCAAGGCGGAGGGTTGGCAGAGTGGTCTAACGCGCCGCACTCGAAATGCGGTTGGGGAGAAATCCCCTCACAGGTTCGAATCCTGTACCCTCCGCCTTGAATCTTTTTTGGGACGACGCATTGGCGTTGAACGAAATGCGCCTGCCTGCCGGCAGGCAGGGTTGGGGAGAAATCCCCTCACAGGTTCGAATCCTGTACCCTCCGCCTTCGCCTCGCCATAGCTCGGCTTCGGCGTGACGCAGTCCGCCAGAGACAGGCGACGGCGGGGAATTGCCCCATTTTTAATACCTACGATTTATGGAAAATTATGCAATGGAGCATCAGCCAAAAATTGAAGTAAAAGAGATGCTTTCCTCGGATAAGAAATTTCTTGAGGAAGCAGCGGCTTTAGTCTCAGAGCATTCCTGGGGAGGGGAATATCCCGTGAGTCCGATTGATGAAATTCGGGTTGCTGAATATTGTGCCGGAGCGACGGAAGGGGATCGCTTGGTTGGATTCGGGACGGTGGGCCGCTCTTTCAGTCCCGACGCGCTTGATAATGGAGAGCTTTGGATCGCTCATGCGGTGGTGGATCCTGCTTTTCGCAATCGGGGAATTTATAAAAAACTGTATGATTTGAGGTTGTCCTATGCCTTGTCTCAGGCGGGGCGGATACTTTCCTGCACCGATAATCCTATCGTAGCCGAATTCTTTATGAAGCATGGCTGGAAGAAAATTCGGGAAACCGTTGATGAATCCGGAGATGCTACTACGGTATTTGAATATAGCCGCAGCGGTTCGGAATAAGCATCGCGAACTTTCGGTTTTTGCCGGCTGCGGTATTCTTGACGTCGCAAAAGCCGTTACGATACAATTCAGGGGAGTTCGTTAATAAAAAAGAGAGGCGCCGCGATGATGAAGGTCCACAAGTTTTATTTCAACGGACTTCGCGGAGATGTGGTTCATTATTATTTCGAAACCCATGTCGGTCATGTGATGTTTGCTGCCGGATCCGGTGAGTTCTATTCCTTTATCGGCGAGTTGAGCAGCCGGCGCAAGCTGCATAAGCAGCAGAAGAAGTGCGAGAAGCATGAGGCGGAGACAATCGATAAGCCCAAGCTGGAGGCTATGATCGACCGTTGGTGTTCGACGGGCAACCGGTGGGAAGCAGACGCCCTCATACGAAAGCTGGAGAATCCCGTGATGGATATCGTCAGGGAGGAGCCGAAGAAGAGGATACAATCGGGGCTCTGGAAGCAGATACATCGGCTCAGAAAGGATCCCAAGGTGGATACGAAATATCTGGTTCGGGCGCTGAATCGGGCCAAGAAGATCGCGGATTGGGACGACATCGCCGATACCATCAAGACCGCAGAACGGGAACTCGCTGAACATAGGAAGAAGGCAGCGGCCGCCACATAGGCGGCTTTTTTGTTTGTTCCAAAATACCGCATCGGGTATACTTAATAAGGACACCGATCCGCGGTCATGAACATCAAGCAGCTTGTACAGAAATATTTTGACAGGAAGGGTCTGCCGATCCGGCCGGCACTGACTTTTTCGGATGTGACTATTGCGACGCGGTATTCGGATATCGCCCGGAGATCGGATTTACAGGATTTCAACGCCCGTTTGGCGAAGAATTTTGCGCTCAACATTCCGATTGTTTCGGCGAATATGGAAGATGTGACCGGTGCCGGCATGGCGATCGCGTTGGCGCGCGCCGGCGGCCTGGGATTCATCCACCAGTTCTTCCCGATCGACCAGCGGGTGAAGGAGGTGCAGAAAGTGAAGCGCGCGGACAATGCGCGGATCGATAGGCCGCTGACCATCGAAGCCGGGGCGACATTCGGCGACGCACTGGAAAAAATGAAAGACCACGGAATCTCCAGCATCCTGATCGTGGACGGGAAAAAACGGCTGCAGGGCATTCTGACGTCGCGCGACTATCGTTTTCTGACTGAAAAAGATCACAAGCGGCCGGTGACGGCATTGATGAAGAAGATGCCGCTCAAAACCGGCGACCCGAGAATCACCGCCGAAGAAGCCGTGGCTCTTTTCGAGAAATACAAAATAGAAAAATTGCCGCTCGTGGATGCGCGCGGCGTGCTGCGCGGCCTGATGAGCGCGAAAGACATCGAGAAAAAGCGCCAGTATCCGCATGCGGCGCGGGACGCGAAGGGGCGGTTGGTGGTGGGCGCGACTCTGCGCCTGAACGCGGATTATCTGGATGAGGCGAAACAGCTGGTCGCGGCCGGGGCCGATGTGTTGCTGCTCGATACGGCGCGTGCGGGATCTGAGATCGTGGTGACCGCGACGAAAAAAATCCGCAAAGCATTGCCGAAAGCGGTGCTGGTGGTGGGGAACGTGGACAATCCGGAACATGTCGAATTGCTGGTGCGTGCCGGAGCGGATTGCATCAAGGTGGGCATCGGTCCGGGAGCGCGATGCAAGACGCGCATGGTGGCGGGTGTGGGAACGCCGCAAATCTATGCGATCGCTTCGTGTGCGGCGGCCGCGCGCGAACTCGGCGCGTATGTGATCGGCGACGGCGGCATCCGCGGCAGCGATGATTTCGCGAAGGCATTGGTGGCGGGCGCCGATGCGGTGATGCTTGGGAGCTTGCTCGCCGGTACGGATGAATCGCCGGGCCTGCTGATCCGCAAGGGGAACCAGCTCTGGAAGCAATATCGCGGATCGGCATCGCTGGAACATCAATTGGAACGCATCAAGAAGGGAAGCTTGGACGAAGTGCGCAATCCGGAGGGTGAATCCTCGCCGGTGGCGTACGCGGGATCGGTCAGCTACGTCGTGAAAGGATTGCTGGATGGCTTGCGGTCATCCATGAGCTATGCCGGCGCGCACACCGTGAAAGAATTGCAGGAGAAAGCTTCATTTCTGTGGGTGAGCGATAACGGCTACGAAGAAGGCAAGCCGCGGTCATAAAGAAAGACTCCGCAGTTACGGAGTCTTTTTTTCACGATAGGGAACGCTGAGCCGCCAAGGATGGCCGGTTCCGAGAAAGAGCTTGTCGATGATGACGGCGCGGATATCCTTGATGTCATAGAACTTATCGGCCTCGACGAAGCAGATCGCTTTGGCCTGTTTCGGATTATTCCTGCGCAGAAAGAATATGACCCCCCGGATGACTTCGACGCCATTCCCGTTGTATCGCGGCTTCTGCAGCTCATCCAGTTCGTCGGCAAGTGCTTTGCAATCTATGGGTTTCTCGCCTGGCATCTCATCGCCTCTTTGAGTAGCTGCGTTGATATTATATTGAAAATATCGGCCGGTCAAGTTATGATAGATGCCATCGGGCCATTAGCATAGTGGTAGTGCACCCGGTTTGCATCCGGGGAGCGGGAGTTCGATTCTCCCATGGTCCACACATAAAAATTCCTTTCAAGGGAATTTTTTATTGGGAGAATCGAACTCGGGAAGAGCCTGCCTGCCGGCAGGCAGGCTCGGTTTCCCACCCCTTCCTGATGCGCCTGTCCCGCCAAAGCTTCAGCGACGGAGGAGGGTGCGGCTGGTTCGATTCCCGAAATACAAAATTGAAAACACCAAACAAAGTTTGGTGTTTTCTATTTGTGCCCCCGGTAGGAATCGAACCCACATCAAGACCTTAGAAGAGTCCTGCTCTATCCATTGAGCTACGAGGGCGTATGTCTACAGCATAGTATGCATTATTAAAAAAATAAACGCCCGACCGAATTGCTTCGGCCAGGCGTTTGTGCGCGGGTGTCAGGGTTAGAGCCCCCTGATCAGCGTCTCCACGCTTCCCCAGAACTCACCGGGGTCTTCCACGTCGTCGGGTCCGAGGTCGGGCTCGTCGCCGTCCATGTCATCCCACTTGTCGCTGTCGCGCTCGAGCCTTGCTTCGATTTCCCGGCGGTCCTTCTCCTGCTGGCGGCTGACCCCCGGCACGATGCCGATGTCCTCCGCCGCCAGCACCGCCACATCGTAGATGCTCAGCGACGTCAGCTCCCGGGACTCCATCCGCTCGAGCTCCGCGAACGCGGCGAGTTCTTTCTCGACCATCCGCTTCGCGGCCAGCTTCTGGGTGCTTCTGGCGAGCTTCTTCGGCCTCCAGATCTCGCGCCCGTCCTTCCAGCCGTTCCAGTTGCCGATCATCGTGCGCCTGCGGCACCGGTAGTCGAGATAGGCGGACGTACCGATGCAGACCCAGTCTCCGTCCTTGTTCCTTCTCCACTCCTTCTTCCGCCGCTCCACGAGCGATGATCTGCGGAGTCGGGGGAACCCCGGCTCTGTTCTCGCCTCGCTTTGGAATCGCTCTCACTTGTTGGGTTTGCGGTACGGCGTCCTGCGCGTGTCGACGCGCAGCGGCGGATGTCGGAACGCCCAGCCGAACCAGCGATCGGACGGATCGGCGTCGGCGGCCGTCGACAGGACGGCTGTTCTTTCGCCGAGTCGCGCGGCCTTCACCCTCTTCAGCTCCCGGAGCCTGTTCTTCCGCGTCTCCCTGAGCTCCCGCTTCGTCGGCATCTTCGACTCTTTCCGCACTTCTGCCGAGTACAAGTACGACTGCGTGCTGCTGAGCATGCTTCCTCCTGAAGTCATATTGTACGGCGACGGAAGTGTACCTCCTTATTTGGATTTCAACGAATCTATACTATTATATACTTTCCATCATATTTGTCAAGTACCGGACCGGTGGGGTAAACTATACAGTATGAAGGACGGATACCCGAAGGAAATTCGCGATGTCGCCGCCGTGCTCGCGCACGCGGGCTTTGAGGCGTACCTGGTGGGCGGATGTGTGCGTGATCTGTTGCTTGGAACAGTTTATAGTGAGCCTGTCGAACCAAAGGACTGGGATGTCGCGACCAATGCGAAGCCGGATGAGATCCAGAAGCTGTTTCCCGACAGCGTTTACGAAAACAAGTTCGGGACCGTCGGCGTGAAGACGGATTCCGAGGATCAGAAACTGAAGATCGTGGAAGTGACGACCTACCGCATCGAAGGAAAGTACAGCGACAAGCGCCATCCGGACGAAGTGACGTTCGCGGAGAATATCGAGGACGATCTGTCCCGCCGCGACTTTACGGTGAACGCGATGGCGCTCGGAATGGTGAATGAGGAATCAGGAATCGTGGATCCGTTCCACGGCCGGAAGGACTTGGAAGATAAGATCATCCGCGCGGTGGGCGATCCCGATGCGCGGTTCACGGAAGATGCGCTGCGGATTCTGCGCGCGGTGCGATTTTCGGCACAGCTGGGATTTGCAATCGATCCGCGGACGGAACAGGCGATGCGCCGCCATGCGGGGCTGTTGGAATTCATCTCCAAGGAGCGCATCCGCGATGAATTCGTGAAACTGATCGCCACCGACCGGGCGCACGAAGGCGTGCGCATGCTGGAGCGGGACGGCTTGCTGAAATTCGTACTGCCCGAGCTGGAGGAGGGCGTCGATGTCGGACAGAACAAACATCATATCTATTCGGTGTTCGAGCACAATGTCCGTTCGCTGCAGTATGCGGTGGAGCAGCGTTTCGATACCGACGTACGGATCGCATCGTTGCTGCACGACGTGGGAAAGCCGCGGAGCAAGCGCGGCGAAGGTCCGGACTGCACGTTCTACGGCCACCAGGTGGTCGGGGAGCGGATGGCGCTGGAGGTTCTGGACCGGCTGCATTTTCCGAAGGACCGGGCCGAGCGCATCGCGCTGCTGATCCGGGAGCACATGTTCGTCTACGATCCGGAAACGGTGACGGACGCGGGCGCGCGCCGGTTGGTGCGCCGCGTGGGCAAGGAGAATCTGGAAGCGCTGTTCCAGCTGCGCGAAGCCGACCGCATCGGCTCCGGCGTTCCGAAAGCGCAGCCGTACCGCCTGCGGCATTTGAAATTCCGCATTGAGAAAGTCAGCCAGGATCCGATCAGCGCGAAAATGCTGAAGGTGAACGGCCAGGACATCATGCAGGAGGCGGGAATCGCCCCGGGTCCGAAAGTGGGCGCGATCCTCGCGGTGCTGTTGGAGGAAGTGCTGGATGATCCGACGGTGAACGACCGGGACGTCTTGATCGCGCGGGCGCAGAATCTGGCCCGGCTGGATGACAAACAGCTGGCGGAGATGGCGAAGTTCGCCCGCAAATCGGCGGATGAAGCGCAGACCCGCGTGGAAGAGGAGATCAAAAAGAAATACTACGTGAAATAAATTAAGGACCTCGCAGGTCCTTAATGTATTGTGTGCGATCGGCGAGCTACCAGTTCGCCGATGGCGGAGCGCTGAGCGGGCGTTGATAGGCGTCAGCGATGTTGAGCGCGGAGAAGATGATCTCCAGGATGATCAGCGCCTGGCCGACCATGACCAGACCGGCGGACGGGAAGAACAGCGAAAGGAACAGGAATCCGTAACCGCTGGTCCAGCAGAAGAATTCAAGACGGCCGATGACCGATGCCTGGAGGTTGTCCAGCGAGAATTGTTCCATCAGTTCCTGACGCTCTCCCTCGGGCCGTGACAGTGTTTCCAGGTAGCGGATCAGGAATCCTTTGACGGACGCCCACATCAGCAGCAGTTCGAGCACCCAGATGATGATGATCAGCTCGCCGCTCAAAAGATGATAGACGTAGATGAGATAGGATGCCCAGACCATCAGCGATGCGTCGCGGAGGTGGTCCATCCAGGTGCCGAGGACGGTGACGTCATCATTGTTCCGCGCCTGCGGTCCGTCCACGGCGTCCGAAACGGCGATGGCGGCTAGTAACGCGAATTGGTAGGAAAACGGATAGCCGGCCGCATACATCCAGATCGCCAGCGCGATGAAGAAGAATCCGGCGATCGTGATATGATTGGCCCGGATGCGCATTTTCCAGAGAAGCGCGGTCAGCGGCCGGAGCGCCCAGTCGCGCCAGTTTTTCTCCAGCGCGGTAAGCATGTCGTCCTTTCGCCGGACGACGATTCTTCTGATGTCCTCCTTCTTTTCCTTGCTCTTTTCCTTGATTTTCTCGATGGGATGGATCGGGGAATTCATACCTTCAGTATACACTACCGGCGGATTCTGTTTCTCGAAATAAAATATCCCGTAAACGCGGGATATTTTATATTTGTCGGGCTGCTGGGAATCGAACCCAGTCCTCACGCACCCGAAGCGTGTATACTACCACCATACTCCAGCCCGATGATGTCTTCACCTGCGTGATATCTTATTCTAGAGGGTCATGGTCTTTCTTGTAAAGCCCTACCCGAGGAGTCAGGAAGACGCCTTGCATTTACTATTGATTGATATGATGGCGGTGTACAATATAAGGTATGCGTTTACATCGGTTTTTCATTCCGGCGGAGGCGGTGCAGAGCGGCCGCATCAGGCTTTCGGACGAGGCATTGATCAAACAGATCAAAAACGTCTTGCGGCTGCGCCCCGGCGACTCGGCGGTATTTTTGGACGGATCCGGAAAGGAATATACGGCGAAGCTTGCCGACATGGATCGCGACATGCTGACGGCTGATATCGAGGCGACCGCGGAGAACCGGCACGAAGCTGAACTTCGTATCACCTTGGTTCAGGCGATGTGCAAGAAAGACAAGTTCGAATGGGTACTGCAGAAAGGGACCGAGGCGGGAATCGCCCGCTTTGTGCCGGTTCTTGCCGCCCGCTCGGAAAAACTGGGTTTGAATCGGGAGCGCGCGGAAAAGATTCTGCGTGAAGCCGCCGAGCAATCGGAGCGGGGGATTGTTCCGGAACTTGCGGAAGCGCAGGATTTTGCCGAAGCGTTGGCGTCGCCGGGCGAAAAAATACTGCTTGATGAATCCGGAGATCCGGTAAAAACCTTTCACCTCCCACCTTCAGCTCTGAACTTGAATGTCTTTGTCGGACCCGAAGGGGGATGGACGGAAGCGGAATTGGACTCGGCGAAGCAGGCGGGAGCGAAGATTGTTTCCGTCGGTCCGCGCGTATTGCGAACCGAGACCGCGGGATTGGTCATTGCCGCGATTTTATTGAACCGATAGCGGATTTTTCGCCGATTTTCCGGAATTTAATAGGAAATAAACAGCAAAAAATGGCAAATTGCCACGGGGTGCTTTTGGCGGTACAATAAGGGTACTTCTTATGCACAAAATAACGACATTCGTGGTTGCGGAATCAGGCCGGGGCCGCAAAGGGAAAGAGGCCTCCTCGGTACCGCCGGTGAAAAGCGCGCCGCATTATTTTGAGAAATCGGTGCCCACGCAGTACCTGCTGAAGCAGGAGACGCTGAAGCTGGACGACCTGGAGGTGAAAGTGAGCGTGAAAAGCTATCATCCCGATGCGATATTGGTGGAAGGAAGCTTTGACGTTCAGACCATCTTTGCGGAGAATATCCTCGACCTGAAGGACCGATTGATCGACGCGTGCTATGAAATCGTCAAAAAGAACGGCGGAAAGGAGGAGACGGCGGAGGAGTACACCGTCTACCAGATCACCGGATACGCAGGCGACCCCGAGATCTTTCTGAAAGGGAAGGAATCCCGCATGGCGGGGCTGTTGAAGTCGGAGCGTCTGCCATTGGACGAGAAAGAGGTGGAGCATACGCTTTCCTATCAGTTCAAATACGCGAAGGACGACCTCGTGATCGTGGACTGGGACGGAGCGTTCATTTTCGATCCGAAAGGGGAGTTTGAAGAGACCATCGAATTGTTCGAGCTCGCCAACTACCAGCTGCTCCGCTATCGCCTCCTTGATGAGGACTTGGACGAACACATGAAGAAAATGAGCCGTTTCACGCAGCCGGAAGAAGTCACGAACCGCTTTCTGCGGCTGTTCTGGGTCCCTTCCAAGGAAGTCACACAGGAGTTTCGCGATGTTATCCGCATCCGGTCGCAGGCTATCAACCAATTCGAAGCGCTCGACCGCGACATCAAGCTGATCGGTGACTGGTATTCGGCGCGGTTATATGACCTGCTGTCCAAGAAATTCCGTCTGTCCGGCTGGCGCGATGCGGTCCGCGACAAGCTGGAATCGCTGGAGGACATCTATACGATCGCTTCGGAAAACCTGGGCATGTCGCGCATCCAGCGCCTGGAAATCATCCAGATCTGGGGCTTTTTCGTGCTGCAGGCGGGCTGGCTCATCCTCATCATACTTGAATTTATTTACTTTACCCGATAATCTTTGAAGAGTGTTTGCTGAGTGACGGGCCTATCGTATAGTGGTAAGTATGCGGCACTCGGCCCGTTAGATAATTAGGGCCCATAGTAAAGTGGTATTACGCGGCATTCGCATTGCCGAGGCGCGAGTTCGATTCTCGCTGGGTCCACAAATTTTCCTTATGCAGAAAGCATATAACATATTTCTGAATGCATTGCCGGTCGTCATCATGATCGGTTTTATTCCTCTCGTGCCGAATGACTATCTCCTGACGGCAATCGATGCGTTGGTCATCGCCGCACTCCTGGGTGCGCGCCGTGCGCCGAAAGACGGCCGGGTGTTCCTGCTCGGCGTAGGCGTGATGCTCTTTTTTGAATATATATTCGTCAGCACCGGCGTGGAAACCTTCAGCCGTCAGACGCTTCTGGGCGTGATGCCGCTCTGGCTGCCGATCGTCTGGGGGTACGCGTTCGTGGCCATCCGCCACTCGGTTCCGCTGCTGGTTTCGGATGGGCGATAGGATGTGCATAAAGAGGGCCGCCCGGCACGGGCGGCTTTTGGTATACTAAGGGTAGTTGCGGATAGCGCAGCTTTTAAAATGTATAAGGGCAGTGTATCTGCGTGAAAGGTCGAGCATTATAATTAGTTCTTGATATAATCTATGTTAATTCAAAATTGGACCGATGTTCTTGTCGGTTCGCTTCAGAATCTCTGGTTTCAGGTTGCCAGCTGGCTGCCGTCATTGATCGGCGCGCTGCTGGTGTTTATCATCGGCCTGATCGTTGCGGCCGGACTCGGATCGCTGATTGAACGAGTGGTAAGCGCATTGAAAGTCGATGCCTTGCTCAGAAAGATGGGCGTAGAAGAATATACCCGGCGCGCAAACGTCGAGTTAAGCTCCGGCCACTTCCTGGGACAGATCGTCTACTGGTTCATGGTGCTCGCGTTCCTGCTTGCGGCATCGGATATTCTCGGCTTCTATGCATTGTCCAGCTTCCTGAGCAGCGTACTCATGTACCTGCCGAATCTGGTCATTGCCGTATTGATCATGCTTGCCGCATTGGTGATCGCCAATCTGGTCATGCACCTGGTCCGCGCATCGGTGATGGGCGCACGGTTGCATGCGGCCAAGTTCCTGGGATCCGCTTCGTGGTGGGTCATCATGATCTTCGGCGGATTGGCCGCATTGGTGCAGCTCGGTATCGCCGTTTCCATTATCAACACGTTGATAACCGGATTCATCGCGATGCTTGCGCTCGCCGGAGGCCTCGCCTTCGGTTTGGGCGGTAAGGATTACGCGGCTCACTTGCTGCAGAAACTGCAGAACGAATTGGAAGGTCAATAACCTAACCTTCAATTCGGCAAAAACTCCCGCACCGCGGGAGTTTTTGATTCTGGCAAATTGACAACCCCGGTCGGAATGGAGTAAAATCGTACTTATGCCGGGTAGTAGACCTGCGATGAGAATTTAACTCTTCGCAAATGGTTATCCGGCAGAAAGATTGATGCTTAGTAATTCCGTATATTTTATTAATTAAGAAATAACGTTAAATTCTGCGAAGAGAATCGCAGGCTCACTACCCGGTATGTTGCAAGATTTCATAAAAGAGAAGGCGCGCGAGATTTCGTATGCTCTTATCCGGGTCGCTTTTTACATCAAGCGGTCCGATCTCCGGTCGCGTATTGAAAGCCTTGCGTTCGAATTACTGGATGATGCGGCAAAAGCGAGTGTGGAGAATACCCAGCAGTCGGTCATGGCCGTTCTGTCATCTATTTCATCCCTTGATGCGCTGGTCCGCCTCGCACACTCGATTTACGAGATCGAACCGGTGAATGCAACCATTCTTGTCCGCGAATTGAATGAATTGAATACGGCAATGCGGCAATACGGCAAACTTGATGAGAAGTTGCCTGATCTGGAGAGTTTCTTCTCGGGATTGCCGGTTCGAGACGAGGTTGCCGTATCTGTTCCCTCTAAAGAGAAGGCTGATAGTGATGAATCATCTGATTCCTTGATGCGTTCTTATAGTAACGGCGGTGATTCGAATGATGGTGACGGTTCGTCCGATAGCGTCTCTTTGCGCAGTCTCTCAGAATTGGGTGATGACTCGGCTCAGAATGTTTCGCCTAACCAGTCGGAATCCATTGCGGCAAGGCAATCGGCAATTGTGGAGAAGATCAAAGCGGCAAACGGGAGCGGTTGCCGATTGAAGGATGTCCTTGCGGACTTCCCGAATGTGAGCGAGAGGACCCTTCGTTATGATCTCCAGAAGCTTTGCGATAAGGGCGTGGTTGTGCGCGTCGGAAACGGCGGCCCGGCGACCTATTACCGCATCGCTTAACCTTATATATAGTAGACGAGTCATCCGAAGACATCCGACCCCCTCTAAAGGGGGTTTTTGGTGGGGGGATTGAAAAAATGCCCCAGGCGTGCTATATTGGTAAACGCACTGTTTCGGTCCGTAACAAGGGCGGAAACATGTCGTTATATTAAGTGATTCAGGAGGTATGGCAGGTGG
>JAGWKK010000023.1 GCA_028865335.1 Patescibacteria group bacterium
ACGTGAGCTGGGTTCAAACCGTCGTGAGACAGGTTGGTCTCTACCTGCTGTAGGCGTTAATCCGAAAAGGATTTATACACAATTGAGGGAAGTCGACCCTAGTACGAGAGGACCGGGTTGAACGAGCCGCTGGTCTGCCAGCTTTCCTACCAAGGGAACTGCTGGGTAGCTATTGCTCGGAAAGGATAAGTGCTGAAAGCATCTAAGCACGAAGCCTCGCCCAAGACTAGTTGTGAGGTCCGTGGAAGACTACCACGTTGATAGGCTCCAGATGTAAGGCCAGTAATGGTTTTAGTCGAGGAGTACTAATAGACCGATTTTTACTTACATAAGAATTTATGCGCGGGCCTCACGGCCAGGCGATGAGTTTTTGTGTAAGTAGTTTCTGACCTCTTAAGCCAGTATTCAAGGTATGTGTATGTGATTTAAAAAATCGCGTATTGTTTTGTCTCCCAGTGATTTAGTTTTGTGTGAACCACCTCTTCCCATTCCGAACAGAGAAGTGAAAGCACATAACTCCGATGATATTGCCTGGTTCGCCGGGTGAGAAAGTAGGATTTGCTGGGGGTCAAAACAATACGCGATTTTTTAATTTTCAGAAGGTTGCGATCGCGAACAGAGACCTGCCTGCCGGCAGGCAGGAGTGAAAGCGTTCGTATCCGATGATATTGCCTGGTTCGCCGGGTGAGAAAGTAGGATGTGCCAACAACCAAGGGCGTATTTTTTTCGCCCAAGTATTCGCATTGAGCTTGACTCATGCGTACTCGGGACGAATCCCCCGGAGGGGGGACGCTCAAATTTCAAAAAGGGTTTCTCTGAAATAACATCGGACTCACAGTCATTTCAGAGAAACCCT
Source organism: Patescibacteria group bacterium (assembly GCA_028865335.1). Lineage (GTDB taxonomy): Bacteria > Patescibacteriota > Minisyncoccia > UBA6257 > 02-FULL-45-10c > REEB48. The sequence continues at coordinate 857 of JAGWKK010000023.1, forward strand.
TTTTACGCATTGGGAAGATTTGAAATAAAGATCTTTTCGGGATAAGATAAGTCGGGACCTTGGAAGAAGGAAAGGTGATGAGCCAGCTCAGTCAGTCGAGAAAGAGGCGGAAGCAATCAAACAGGAAAAGATTTCTGAGACATTTTTCGGATTTGCGTCTTGCGCAGCATCTTTTACAGCGGATTTGGAGCATGCACGATACCGGCGGAACTTCCGGCGGCAGATCGATGGAAAACAGACTATTGGAAGCCGCGCAAAGATTGTTCCCTTATCGCATAAAACGAAGAGCCCGCTGTGGCGATGAGGATCTGATTCTTGAGGCATTTGTGCGCGAGATGCGCCGATCCAAACGAGTGGACAGAAGGCGCAGGTATCAAGAGTGGCTGAAGTCGAATCCTGAACATTCCTAATAAGTTCAATAATTACAGATGACCGCGCGAGGCGGTCTTTTTATATTTAAAAAGCGACCTAGCTTTCTGGTAATTTCTTATCTGTCATGATAGACTCGTTACGAGTTCTTTGGTGAATAAACGGAGGTCGCAATGAAGAAGCTGCTGGCTTTGATCGGATTGCCGCTGCCCGATGCCGACGGAAAGATGGAGAAGCCAACCTGGTATTTCGTGTGGGCCATATATTCGGCGTTGGTCCTTGGGACTTTCATCGTTTTGTATGACGGCGGCATTATGGGTTATGTGATATATCTGGCCATTTCCCATCAGCAACCAAGCAGGGTAGCGACGCAGGAGTTCGGCGTCGCAAAGATGTCGTTGAATGTTTCGGCTGTTGTCCTGGTTTCGATAATGGCGTTCAATTTTCTGCGTTGCGTTCGCGAGGCTGGGAAAGCGGAAAAGGCACAGGAGAACGATGCGGGATAGCTGGCGCCCTAGGGCGCCTTTTTTATTTTTTGCGTAAAATTGTATACTTTCTGTATGTCCCGAATCGTGAAACAACTTCTCTACGGAATTCTCTACCTGGCGGTGTTCGTCGCAATCGGATGGGGAATCTATTCGGTGACGCTGAAGCCGGCGCCGAGTTGTTTTGATAATACGCAGAACGGCGGCGAGACCGGCGTGGATTGCGGCGGCCCGTGCGTGTCGTGCGAGGTGAAGAACCTCCATCCGCTGGACGTCACGAATCCGCTCCTGCTCGGCAGCGACCGGGTCTTTGCGGGGACGGCGCAGGTGCTCAACACGAACAGCGCGTACGGCGCATCGGCATTTTCATACACGATGAGTTTCTACGATGCGTCAGGCAATGCGCTGCAGACGGTGAAAGGATCGTCATTCGTCTATCCGGGGCAGACGAAAGATATCATCGAAGCGGGAGTGAGGATCGAGAACGGCATTCCGGCGCGCGTCGGGATGGCGCTTGATCCGTCCACGGTGGCGTGGGCGAATGCGACCGACTTCACTGAGCCGGCATTCCAGGTCAAAGACGCTTCCACGACCATTGAGTCGGGCCAGGTGGTGGTGACGGGCACGATCGTGAATCCGAATAATTTCCCGTTGTCCAAAACGATCATTGGCGCGTTTGCGGTGAGCAGGCTGGGCGCCGAAGTCGGCGCTTCCCGGACCGAACTGGACGGCATCGGCGCATTCCAGGAGCAGACATTCAACCTGTTCATACCTGTCGCGGCGGCCGATCTGCGGAATGTGGATCTGTCCGCGACGATGAACAGCGTTGAGGCGGATGCGGTGAAATAGTATAATCTGTCTATGAACGTCAAGCGTTTTGACTGGGTGCTCAACGGCGCAATCCTTTTTTTATTTGGGGCGGGATTGCTGTCTCTGGCGAGTACGGCGAAGAATCTGTTCTGGCTGGAGCTCGCCTGGGGCATATTGGCGGCGATCATCATTACGGTGACAGCGAACTTTGACTGGCGCTCCCTGACCAGCTATCGCTGGTTCATTACCGGCGTGTACGGCTTCTCGCTGTTTCTTCTGTTCATCACCTTGTTCTTTCCGGCGATCCGCGGGACGCGGGGATGGCTGCCGCTCGGACCGGTGAAATTCCAGACCGCCGAGTTCGCGAAGCTCGGGCTTATCCTGATCCTGTCCTATTTCTTCGCGCGGCGGCATGTCGGCATCGCCAATCTCCGCGTGATCGGAAAATCGTTCCTGTATTTCGCGGTTCCGGCGCTGCTCATTCTCGCTCAGCCGGATATGGGATCCGCATTGATCATCGCCGGCATCTGGTTCGGCTATCTGCTCGTGAGCGGCATTCCGTGGCGGCATCTGTTCGCGGGCGCGGTGGTCGCGCTGATCAGCCTGGCGCTTCTGTGGAATTTCGGACTGAAGCCGTATCAGAAGGACCGCATCATGGGACTGTTCAATCCGAATCAGGATCCGCTCGGCGTGAATTACAATGTGATCCAGGCGAAGATCGCGATCGGTTCCGCCGGCATGTGGGGCAAGGGATTCGGCCAGGGGACGCAGGTCCAGCTCGGTTTTCTGCCGGTGGCGCAGAGCGACTTCATGTTCGCGGCATTCACCGAAGAGTGGGGCGTCGCCGGCACAACCGTCGTTCTGATCGCATTTTTCGTACTGCTGTACCGCATCGTGCGGATCGCCATGGCGTCGGACAATAATTTTTCCAAACTGATCTGCCTGGGGACTTCGCTTTCGCTGCTCCTGCACGTGATGGTGAATGTCGGATCCAACCTCGGCCTGATGCCGGTGATCGGCGTGCCGTTCCCGTTTCTGAGCTACGGCGGTTCCAACCTGGTCGTCAATGCGCTCCTGATCGGCATGATCCAAAGCAGCGCGATCCATAAACGATTTTCATAACCATGCAACGCTCGACCGTATATATATTGTTCACGCTCAGCCTGGGATTCGCCTGGTTCCTTTTTCTGCTGACCCCGGCATCCTCGGGCTATGACTACCATGCGATCACTATCTCTGAAGGAGAGGGTTTCCAGACCATCGCCGCCACGCTGGGATCCGAAGGATTGGTCCGCTCGCCGCGCGCGTTCATGATCTATGCGCTGCTGACCGGCGCCGCACATCAGCTGAAGCCGGGGAACTATGGGTTGAGCGCGGGATCCAGCACGCCCGCGATTCTGGGCACGATCGAAGCGGGGCCGTCAGCCGATGTCTCGGTCGTCATTCCGGAGGGAGCGACGGTCAGGGATATCGATACACTGCTCGCGCGCGCGGGCATTCTGCCGCCCGGTTCGGTGACGGGCTTTCCGGTCGCCCGGCTTGCGGCGCAATACCCGTTTCTTGCTGATCAATCGAGTTTTGAGGGATTCCTTTTTCCCGACACCTACCGCTTTTTCAAGAACAGCGAGACGGAGACGGTGCTGAAGAAATTCCTGGACACCTTTACCGCGAAGGCCTGGCCGGTGCTCGCGAAGTGCCAGCTGTCCCGGATCAGCTGCGGGGGATTCACGGTCAAACAGGTGCTGACCATCGCGTCGCTTCTCGAGAAGGAGGCTCCGAAATATCATGATCGGCAGATCATCGCCGGGATCATCGACAAGCGGCTGAGCTCCGGGATGGGGCTCCATATCGACGCGACCATCACCTATGCGAAATGCGCGGGGGCGTTCACGACGTGCGCGGATCCGAAAGTGTACCGCACAGACTTGGGTTATGCCTCTCCGTACAACACCTATGTCCATGCGGGACTTCCACCGGGACCGATTGCCAATCCGGGCCTGGAGGCGATCCAGGCGGCGCTCAGTCCGGTCGCGACTTCGTATTGGTACTACCTTTCCGACCCCCGGACGGGACGGATGATCTACAGCGAGACATTGGATGAGCAGAACAATAACCGGGCGATCTATCTGGGCGTCTGATACTCTTTACAGCGCCGGCGGAAAAAGACATACTGGGCTTAGTTCCTGAAATGCCGGTGGCTTATGAAATACCTGAAGGCGGCTCCGGCTGCTTTTCTGGTGATCGCCGTCTGCGCCGCGCGCGCGGATGCGCGGCGTCACTCGTTTCAGATTGCGGCGAAGGCGACGATCACCGTGCATTATGCCGATGATTCTCCTGAAGTGCAGAAGGCCTCCGCCTGGCTGTTCCGCTGGCGTGCGGTGACGGTCGGATTGCAGGAGCAGGATGATGACGGCCTGATGCGCGGACGCCCGGATGATTCCACGGAGCAGATTCTCGCGGGTCATCATGGCGATGAAGCGGTCGCCGTCGAGTTGTGGCGGCCGGCGGACGCGGTTGAGCTGGGCGACGTGGCGATTGCGATGGATCACGAGGGAGTGGAGCCGGCGACATGCGCCGAACTCGTCGCACTGGCGGAATCGACCGCCGATCAGAAGGACGAAGGATTCATTTCCCTGCGTCCGTCGGATGAGTACGAGGTTGTTTCGCCGGGATGCTCCGACTTTTCCGTTCCGCAGGACCTGCAGATGGGATATATCTTCTCGTTTCCTCAGGCTCCGCGCTCGGCCGGTCTCGGTCCGTCGCGCGAAGCATGGTCGCCGGGCACGCTGTTCATGATGATACGCAAACCGGGCGCACGACCGGGCAAATGACGCCCGGTCTTTTCTATCCCCGCGGGGGTCTTGACATTTTTTTCCTATGCGCTATAATACCTTTTACATGTGTTTTTAATGCACAAAGAGTCCATTCGGTAACGGAGCGGATTTTTTATTTTGCCAGGTAGTAGAAATGCGATGGATTTGCCGGCTGATGGCGCGTAGTCATCGAGCGGGCCATCCGCCACCGTATCTCGACCCTTGTCAGAATGGTATTCGCGAAGCGAAAGTCGCATTTTCACTACCTGGTTTGCTGTTTACAATTATTCGGGTATCCTCCCGCCCTCCAGACACATATCGGGGCATCGGGGCGATATCGGTCACCAATTGTTATAACAAATTAAATATTATTAATCTTTTCTGAATTCTTTTGCAAAAGAATTCATTGCCACGCATGCGTAAATTATCACCGAAGGTATTTTCGTCCCATCCTGGCGCTCTGATCAAACAGCCGAATTTGATCGAGATCCAAACCGCTTCCTACAAGTGGTTTTTGAAGGAGGGGCTGACGGAATTATTCAAAGAAGTTTCGCCGATCAAGGATTATACCGGCAAAGATCTTGAATTGAGTTTCGTGGATTATTATTTTGATGAACCGAAGTACGACGAGGAATATTCACGGTACAAGGATCTGACGTATGAAGCTGCGCTGCGCGTCAAATTCAAACTGATCAACAACAAAACGAAGGAGAAGAAAGAGCAGGAGGTCTATCTCGGCGATTTTCCGGTGATGACGGAGCGTGGCACGTTCATCATCAACGGCGTCGAGCGCGTTGTGGTCTCCCAGCTGATCCGCTCCTCGGGTGTGTATTTCACGGCCAACGTCTGGAAGGGCCGGAAGCTGTTCGGCGCGAAAATCATCCCGAACCGCGGCGTCTGGATCGAATTTGAAACGGATGCCGACGGATTCATCGGCGTGAAGATCGACCGCAAGCGCAAGGCCGCGGCGACGACCATCCTCCGCATCCTCGGCATGGAAGACAACCAGGAAATCCTGGAAACGTTCGGCGATATCGATACCGGCGAACAGAAATACATCCAGGCGACCCTCAAGAAGGACGCGGCGAAAACCGCCGATGAATCCTATATCGAAATCTACAAGCGCATCCGTCCGGGGGATTTGGCGACCGCGGAGAACGCGAAAAGCCTGATTGACGCGATGCTCACCCGTTTCGACCGCTACGACCTGTCGCAGGTCGGCCGTTTCAAGGTCAATCAGCGTCTGAATCTGAACAGCCAGAGCCGTCTGCTCGAATTGCAGGACTTCATCGCGATTCTGAAGGAGGTGATCCGCCTGAACAACGACCAGTCGGTGGAGCCGGATGATATCGACCACTTGGGCAACCGCCGCGTCCGCCCGGTAGGCGAATTGCTGCAGAACAAACTGCGCGTCGGGTTGGCCCGTTTGCGGCGTATCGTCCAGGACCGTATGTCCACGTTGGATATCAACACCCTGGCGCCGGTACAGCTCGTGAACTCCCGCCCGGTCATTTCCGTCATCAAGGAATTCTTCTCCTCGTCCCAGCTTTCACAGTTCATGGACCAGGTGAATCCGCTCGCGGAACTTGAACACAAGCGCCGCATCTCCTCCATGGGTCCCGGCGGTCTGACGCGCGAACGCGCGGGCTTTGAAGTGCGCGACGTGCACAGCTCCCACTACGGCCGCATCTGCCCGATTGAAACGCCGGAAGGCGCGAACATCGGTCTGGTGAACCACCTGGCGGGCTACGCGCGCGTGAACGAACTCGGCTTTTTGGAAACGCCGTACGCTGTCGTGGAAAAGGGGAGGGTGACGAGCAAGATCATCTGGGTGAACGCTTTGGATGAAGAAAAGTACAAGATCGCGCACGCCGGTGTCGAGTTGAATGACAAGAACGAATTCGTTTCGGAAATCGTGGAGGCGCGTATCAACAGCGAACCGGGTATCTGCAAAAAGAGCGAAGTGGACCTGATCGATGTGGCGCCGAACCAGCTCATCAGCGTCGCGACGGCTTTGATTCCGTTTTTGGAACACGATGACGCGAACCGCGCATTGATGGGATCCAACATGCAACGCCAGGCAGTGGTGTCCATCACCGCTGATGCGCCGTATGTCGGCACCGGTATGGAAGAGCGCGCGGCCTATGATTCCGGCCACGTCGCGATCGCGGACGACGCGGGTGAAATCACCGCGGTGGATGCGCGCCAGATCACGCTGAAGACGAAATCCGGCGTCAAGAAATATCCGCTGAACAAATTCAAGCGGTCCAACCAATATACCTGTATTTCCCAGCGGCCGCTGGTGCAGAAGGGCCAGATGGTGAAGCGCGGTGAAGTGCTCGCTGACGGACCTTCCATCGATAACGGCGTGCTGGCGCTCGGCCAGAACCTGCTCGTGGCATTCGTGTCATGGGAAGGAGGCAACTTCGAAGACGCCATCATCCTTTCGGAGCGCGTGGTTCAGGGAGACCGGTTTACGTCCATCCATATCGAGGATTTCTATGTTGACGTCCGCGATACGAAGCTCGGACCTGAAATGACGACGCCGGATATCCCGAACGTCTCCGAAGAAAAACTGAAGAACCTGGACGAGGACGGCATCATCCGCGTGGGCGCGGAAGTGCGCGCCGGCGATATTCTGGTCGGTAAGATCTCTCCGAAAGGCGAGAGCGAACTGACTGCTGAAGAGCGCCTTTTGCGCGCAATTTTCGGCGAGAAAGCGCGCGATGTCAAAGACACGTCCCTGACGATGCCGCACGGCAAGTTCGGCCACGTCGTGGGCATCAAGATCTTCGACCGCGACCGCGGCGACAAGCTGGAACCGGGCATCATCAAGCGCATTCAGGTTGAAGTGGCGCAGCTCCGCAAGGTGCGCGCGGGCGACAAGCTCGCCGGCCGCCACGGCAACAAGGGTGTCATTTCACAGGTGCGTCCGGTGGAAGACATGCCGTATCTCGCTGACGGAACTCCGGTGGATATCGTTCTGAACCCGCTCGGTGTCGCATCCCGTATGAACCTGGGTCAGATTTTGGAAACGCACTTGGGCTGGGCGGCGCAGAAACTCGGGTACCGTGCGGTGACGCCGGCGCTCGCGGGCGCGACCTGGGAACAGATCCAGGGCGAATTGGAGAAAGCGGGATTGCCGCGCTCCGGCAAAGTCCAGCTGTTCGACGGCCGCAACGGTCAGGCATTTGATAATGAAGTGACGGTGGGCATCATCTATATGCTCAAGCTGAACCACTTGGTGGAAGACAAGATCCACATGCGGTCCATCGGTCCGTATTCCCTGATCACGCAGCAGCCGCTCGGCGGAAAAGCCCAGTTCGGCGGACAGCGTTTCGGCGAAATGGAAGTGTGGGCGCTTGAAGGATACGGCGCATCGCACACTTTGCAGGAAATGTTGACCATCAAATCAGACGACGTGCTTGGTCGTTCAGCAACGTATGAATCCATTATCCGCGGCGAGCCGATCAAGGCCCCGAACATTCCGGCATCCTTCAACGTGCTGGTCAGCGAATTGAAAGCGCTGGGGTTGAATGTCGAGCTGCAGCGCGACGGTGAATCTCCCGACGGAGAACGCCGACCGAAACGCCGCGCGAAATAATGAATAAGCGGAAAGGTGAAAGGTGCAAGAAGCCTTAAACCTTATACCTGAAACCTAACCCCTAAACATATGGAAAACCTCAAAGCACTCAAACTCAAAATCGCGTCTCCGGATGACATCCATACCTGGTCGTATGGCGAAGTCACCAAGCCGGAAACGATCAACTACCGCACCCAGCGTCCGGAAAAAGACGGCTTGTTCTCCGAGCGTATTTTCGGTCCGACCAAGGACTGGGAATGCTACTGCGGAAAATACCGCCGGATCCGCTACAAGGGGATCGTCTGCGACCGCTGCGGCGTTGAAGTGACCCGCGCGATCGTCCGCCGTGAACGGATGGGCCACATCGAACTCGCGACTCCGGTCGCGCATATCTGGTTCCTCCGCAGCGCGCCGTCCAAACTCAGCCTCGTATTGGATGTTCCGCTGCCGAAACTGGAGCAGGTCGTCTACTATATTTCCTATATCATCACCTCGGTGAATGACGATGCCCGCGACCGCGTATTGAAAGACCTTGAAAAGGAATTCGAAGCGCGCAAGAAGACCGCCCGCAAGGAAGGCGTGAAGACCGCCGATCTGCGGTCCGGCCTTTCGGAAACGAAAAAGGACGTGGAGTCCCTCAAGCTGGGAACGATTTTGTCGCAGAACGAATTCCACCGCCTCGCCCGCCGCTTCGGCGATGTCTTTGAGGCATCGACCGGCGCCGGAGCGCTCAAGAAACTCCTGGAAGGCGTCAATATGAAGAAGATGGTGACGGAAGTGGAGAAGGAGATCGAGGCGAGCAAGGATACGATCCATGAGCGCCGCTTGTTGAAACGGCTCAAGCTTCTGAAGTCCATGACCGAAGAGAAGATGCGGCCGGAGTGGATGATTCTGACCGCGCTGCCGGTGCTTCCGCCGGATCTGCGCCCGATGGTCGCGCTGGATGGAGGACGCTATGCGACTTCCGATTTGAATGACTTATACCGCCGCGTCATCAACCGCAATAATCGCCTCAAGAAACTGCTTGAGCTGAACGCTCCGGAAGTGATCGTGGTGAACGAGAAGCGCATGCTGCAGGAATCCGTGGACGCGCTGTTCGACAACTCCGCCCGCTTCGGCGCGCAGCAGATGTCCAGCCAGCGCCGCCCGCTCCGCTCGCTCGCCGACATGCTGAAAGGCAAACAGGGCCGGTTCCGCCAGAACCTGCTCGGTAAACGCGTGGACTATTCCGGCCGTTCCGTTATCGTGATCGGCTCCCAGCTCAAGCTGAACGAATGCGGTCTGCCGAAGAAGATGGCATTGGAACTCTTCAAGCCGTTCGTGATCAGCAAGATCATCGAGCGCGGTCTGGCGCACAACATCCGCAACTCCAACCGCCTGATCGAACAGGCGCCGCCGGAAATCTGGGCCATTCTGGAAGAAGTGATCACCGACCGCAAAGTGCTTCTGAATCGCGCACCGACGCTGCACCGCTTGGGCGTGCAGGCATTCAAGCCGGTGCTGATCGAGGATCTCGCGATCCGCATTCCGCCGCTGGTCTGTACCGCATTCAACGCCGACTTCGACGGTGACCAGATGGCCGTCCACCTTCCGCTGTCCGCGGAGGCGCAGAAAGAAGCCGCGGAAATCATGCTGTCCAGCCACAACCTGCTGAAACCGGCGACCGGAGATCCGATCGTCTATCCGACGCAGGATATCATTCTGGGTATCTATTATCTGACGCATTTCAATCCGAGCGCAGTCGGTGCCGGCAAGCACTTCAGCGGTCTGGATGAGGTGACGGTGGCATACGAGAATGGCGCGCTCGCGATCAATGCGCCGATCCTGGTGAAGGTTGACGGCGAAAAGATGGAGACATCCCTCGGCCGCATCATCTTCAACGCCCGCCTGCCGAAAGATTTCGGTTTCGTGAACAAAGTGCTCCGCAAGAAGGACGTCACGACGCTGGTCGGAAAGATCATCCAGCGCTACGGCAATGATGAATCCAGTGATTGTCTGGATGCGTTGAAGTCGCTCGGTTTCGAGTACGCGACGAAGTCAGGCATCACCTGGTCCATGAGCGATTTGAATGAACCGCCGGAAAAACCGGCACTGCTCGCCAAGGCGGAAACCGAAGTCATGACGATCCGCCAACAGTACGAAGAAGGCCTCTTGACCGATCACGAGCGCCGTTCCCGCGTGCTGAGCGTCTGGGAAAAAACGAAGGAAGCGCTCGCGAAGATCGCGCCGCAGTCCTTGCAGGAATATCAGGCGATCTTCTCCATCATCGATTCGGGCGCACGCGGTACGTGGGCGCAGCTGATCCAGATGATCGGTATGAAAGGTCTGGTGGCGAACCCGAAGAACGAACCGATCGAATTGCCGGTCAAATCATCCCTGAAAGAAGGATTGAGCGTGTTGGAATACTTCATTTCGACTCACGGCGCCCGTAAGGGTACGACGGATACGGCCTTGAAGACCGCCTCCGCCGGTTACCTGACCCGCCGTCTGATCGATGTGTCTCAGGATCTGATGATCCGCGAGGATGACTGCCGTACCAAGGAGGGCATCGAAATCAGCCGCGCGGAAGGTATGGAATTCGGTCTGAATTTCAAAGACCAGCTGTTCTCCCGAACCGCTCTTGAGGATGTGAAAGCGGACGGAAAGACGGTGGTGAAAGCGGGCGAAGTGATCGACCGCGAGATCGCCGAAAAACTGCAGGAATCCAAATTGGAGACGGTCAAAGTCCGTTCTCCGATCACCTGCAAGACGCTCTACGGCCTCTGCTCCGGATGCTACGGTTTCGATCTCGGCAACAACCGCGAAGTGAAGCATGGCGCGGCTGTCGGTATCGTCGCCGCGCAATCCATCGGCGAACCGGGAACTCAGCTGACGATGCGTACGTTCCACACCGGAGGTGTGGCGGGAGGCGATATCACGCACGGTCTGCCGCGCGTGGAAGAATTGTTCGAAATCCGTCCGCCGAAAGGACGCGCGTTTCTCGCGGAAGATGACGGCGTCATCGACGCGATCGAGGAAAAAGGCCTCTTGAAGATGGTCCGTCTGAAGGCGGGCGCCAAGGGCAAGAAGGAGAAATCCTACGAATATCTGGTACCGCGCTTGTCAGTCCTGTTCGTCAAAGTGGGCGACACGGTCAAGAAAGGCGATCAGCTGTCCGAAGGCGCGCTCGACCTGAAGGATCTGTTCACGCTCCGCGGCAGCAAAGCGGTGGAGAAATACGTGATCAACGAAGTGCTCCGCATCTATGTGTCCGAAGGTGCGACGATCAACAACAAACACGTCGAAATCATCGTGCGCCAGATGTTCTCGCGCGTGAAAATCAAGGAGGCCGGCGGAACGGAATTCGTCCGCGGCGAAGTCGTGGAGAAATCCCGGTTCCTCGAGGTGAACCGCGCGGCGAAGAAAGAAGGCAAGCAGCCGGCGAAAGCGCAGCAGCTCCTGCTGGGCATCACGAAGGTCGCGCTTTCCACGCAGAGCTTCCTGTCCGCAGCTTCGTTCCAGGAAACGGCGCGCGTGCTCATTACGGCGGCGACTGAAGGCCGCGTGGATCCGTTGCGCGGGTTGAAGGAGAACGTCATCATCGGCCGCCTGATTCCGGTGGGTACCGGCTGGGACAAACAGGGTGTTGCCGACGAGAGCGCCGAGGCGGAAGACGAGTCGATGGAGTAGGGCTGGACACTTCCGCGGTAATTTGCTAGTATAAGATACTATTACAGGCATATGGCACCAGAAACGAACACAAAGGAATACGAGATCTCGTTTGTCGTGAAAACCCAGGACGGAGCTTCCGCGGTTGAGGGTCTTTTGGGCCAGCACCGCATGAATGTTCTCTTCAAGAGTCCAGTGACCGAAACACGCCTCGCGTATCCGATCAAAAAGCATGCGACGGCCTTTTTCGGCTATATGCATGCCGCGGGATTGCCGGAAGAGGTTTCCGGCCTCGTGCATGACGCGAATCTGAATCCGGAAATCCTCCGCATTCTGGTGGTGACCCCGCCGGTAGGCAAGGAGATGCCGGTGCGTTCTCTGCGCGGTGAAAAGTCCGCGAAGAAAGCGGTTCCGGAAAGTGCGGCAGCTCCGGTGCAGCCGGCCGGCGCGCTGACCAATGAGGCGCTTTCGGAGAAATTGGAGGAAATCCTGAAATAAGACCCTATGAATCTCAACAAAGTATTTCTGATCGGGCGGTTGACGGCGGATCCGCAGTTGCGGGCGACGCCGAGCGGTGCGCAGGTGGCGACATTCTCAGTCGCGACCAACAGGACCTGGACCGATCCGTCCGGAGCCAAGAAAGAACAGGTTGAGTTTCACAATGTCGTGGTCTGGGGACGGCAAGCCGAGGTGGCGAGCCGCTTTCTGACGAAGGGGAGCTCGGTGCTCATTGAGGGACGGTTGCAGACACGTGAATGGGAAGGCAAGGACGGCCAGAAGCGCAAGACCACGGAGATCGTCTCCGAACGGCTGCAGCTGGGTCCGAAGCCGATGGGCGGCAAAGCGCCCGCGCAGAATGCTTCAGCCGCGAGCGAGATTCCGACCATCGATGTCAGCGATGAAGCCGGTCCGTCAGATGACATTAAGCCAGAAGATTTGCCGTTTTAAGATTTACTACCAACCATACCAACCATTATGATGCAACAGTGCTATTTCTGCTCACAAAACATGACGGAAGTCGACTATAAGAACGCCGACCTCCTGAAGAAATTCATCTCCGGACAGGGGAAGATTATCGACCCGAAATTCACCGGAACCTGCGCGAAGCATCAGCGCAAACTCGCCGAAGCGATCAAGCGGTCCCGCATCCTCGGTTTGGTTCCGTTCACCCGGCGCTAAACGATGAACACCACGCTTTTCAACGCGATCCACGGCCTTGCCGGGAAAAGCCAGATTCTGGATTTTTTGGGCGTTTTTTCCGCGGAATATCTCGCCTACATCGTGGCGGTCGCGGCGCTGGTCGCGGTACTGATGGCTTTTCCTGATTGGAAGCGCCGTTTTTATTTCTATGGACTGCTCGCGCTCGCGCTGATTCTTTCCCGCGGGATCATCACCGAAGCGTTCCGGTATTTCTATTACCATCCGCGTCCGTTCGATGTGTTCCATTTTACGCCGCTCATTCCCGAATCGGGGAACTCGTTCCCGTCTGGGCATACGACGTTTTTCTTCGCACTCGCCGGCATCATGTGGGCCATGAACAGGAAGTGGGGATGGTGGTTCCTGGGCGCCGCGGCGCTGATCGGCGTTGCGCGCGTGTTTGTCGGCGTGCATTGGCCGTACGATATACTTGGCGGCGCAGTCATCGGACTCCTGAGCGCGTGGGCATCGACCTATCTTCTCCCCCCGGAACGGATCAAGAATATGAAACAGGAAACAACCGCCTAACCGGCGGTTGTTTTCTGCTTGTGCCCCGGAAGAGGGCTTGCCTTTGCCGACTCTCATTCTGGCTTGAGTTTCGTGCAAATCATTAATAAACCGAAAGAAGTTCGGTTTTTTGAAATTGTGCCCGGGGAGAGACTCGAACTCTCATGGGTTTCCCCGTACGATTTTGAGTCGTATGCGTCTGCCGGTTCCGCCACCCGGGCGTATATCTATTCTATATTTTTAAGCCACTCCTTTCCAGCCCCGCTTTTCAGGTACTTCTCCCTCTTTCTTGCTGCGATCCTTGTAGGATGAGCTTCTTGATAGAGAAGTAAAAACGGGCGATAGGGAGCGGTGGTGCGCTCATGCCCCGATTGGTGCTGGGAAACTCTGCGCAAAAGGTCATTCGTCATCCCGACATAGATATATTTTCTCGACATGCTTTTGATTGCATAGGTAAAATACATAAATGTAATTGGGTCGTATGCGCCTGCCTGCCGGCAGGCAGGTCTGCCGGTTCCGCCACCCGGGCATGTGATAAACAGCGGAATTCGAGGGCATTTTTGTTGCCGCCTCAACTTCCGCTTTCTTGCTGTTTTATAGTATACTATCATTATGTCCGATAATCAATTCGCCCAGCAGCCGAGATTGCCCGACCCCATTTTTCATATTGAGACCAATAAAATCAAGCCGAATCCGTTCCAGCCGCGGCGGGTTTTTGATGAAGATGCGCTGCATGAGCTGGCGAATTCCATCCGCGAATTCGGCATCCTGCACCCTTTGGTGGTGACGAAGCTTGAGACGCCGACGGAACATGGAACCGAGGTTGAGTATCAGCTCATTTCAGGCGAGCGGCGCCTGATGGCGTCCCGCCTGGCCGGCTTGGAGCGGGTCCCGGCGATCATCAAATCAGTGCCGAGCGATCGGGAGCGATTGGAGCTTGCGATCATCGAAAATATCCAGCGCGAAAACCTGAATCCGATCGAAACCGCGCGCGCGTACGCGAAACTGCAGGATCAGTTCGGCCTGACGCAGCGGGAAGTGGCGGTCCGTGTGGGGAAAAGCCGCGAAGCGGTGGCGAATGCCATCCGTCTGCTGAATCTGCCGACGGAGATCCAGGACGCGGTCTCGCACGGCAAAATAAATGAAAGCCAGGCGCGTCTGTTGCTGATGCTTTCCGATATCAAGGAGCAGAAGACGCTTTTTGAGGATCTGATGCTGAACAATCTCAGCGTGCGGCAATTGCGTAGCCGCATCGCGGCGAAGAAAGCGGAAACTGCGGCCGGCGAGGCGCCGGTGCCGGCGATGCCCGATCCCGAAATGAATCATATCGAGGAACAGCTGCGCGAGGCGCTGGGCACGAAGGTGCGCGTGCAGAAAGAGGGGACCGGCGGAAAGCTGACGATCAATTTCTATTCTCCTGAAGAACTCCAGGCGATTATTGATAAGCTGACGAAAACGAAAGAAGCGGCCGAAGCCGCCGCACTCGCCGAAGCTCCGCAAGCCGCGGAGTTCCTGCCGATGGAAGAGCCTGCGGCGCCGCTCCACGAACTCCCGGACCTTTCCGAGCAGAAGCCTGATTTTACGGTATAGGAGCAAAAGAAATATATGGGATTTGAAAATCCAAAAAGAGTTGAAAAGAAGATGGCTTACGAAAAAAGAATCGAGAAAGAACTCGCAGTGCTGGAGGCGAAGTTGGCGCACCTTGAGGCGAAGCCCCATACGGAATTCAATAAAGTGAAAATCTTTGAGACTAAGGCTGATATTGAAGAACAAAAAGCAAAAATCCAGCAATTTCAAGAATCGCAGGGCCGGGTCAGGGGAGGTGATTTCCTGAGAGACTTCTAAATAAATACGTAGCTGATTTCCTTGATCTCCTTGAACTTCTTGAGTTTGAGGATGAGTTTTTCTATCTTGTCTTTGTTGACGACGTCGCACCTGACGCGCAGGGAGGGGAATTTGGCGTTGGTGATGGTGTTCAGCGAGGTGACGTTGATGTGGGAGCGGGCGATGGTCGCCGTGATGTCTTTCAGAAGGCCGAAGCGGTCTTCAACCACGATGCGCAGTTCGGTTTCCTTGGGTTCCGATTTGGTGAGGCGGGCGACATTTCCTTTCAGCGCGGCCTTGATGTGATTGCGCGCATGGGCGGTTTTCACGAACGTCAGCCAGGATTCCGACGGCTTCTTGTTCTTCTGCGTAAGGACGTCAACGATATCGCCTGATTTCA
>JAGWKK010000055.1 GCA_028865335.1 Patescibacteria group bacterium
ACGAAAATGGCTTGCAAGAAATCGTAATGAGCTCGCGACATCGACAGGTGAAGTTCGGGACATGAATGAGAGATGCGTCAAGAAATCAGAAGGGAATTGCGCAAAGATACGAGAATCCATTGCACATCTCCTTGACGATAAACCGCGGCTGGTGAAGTTCTATCGCGATACCGGGCGGTTCCGGCTCGGCTGGAAATCATTCGTCTCCAACAAACTCGCGCACCATCCTGTCGTCTCCTGACGCGGGAAACCACTGCCTCGAGGGATCTATCCCCGGGGCAGTTTTATTTTATATTTTCCGGAAGCTACACGAAGAAACTCGTCATCAGGGCGATCAGAAGGAGAGTTATCAAAGAGGAAGTGATGTCTGAAAAGAATTTCTTCCACGCGATCGATCGGTCGACATTCCCCCAGAGGACCTGTCCCCCAACGGACGGCACCATGAAACAGAGCCAGTTGAAAACGACGAATCCGGCCGCCAACAGAAACGGCACCTGATTCCGGACGCTTTCAACGATGATGAACACGGTCGCAAACGACGTCAGGAACGAAAGTGCAAGCTGTCCCGCATACATCTTTCCCATCATCGACTTCCCCAGTGCAATCTTCTGCTGCTGCTCTTCCGGCGACAACTTATCAAATCCGAGGTAGGTCATATGAAGCCTCCCCATCGGCGTTTTATTGGAATACCAAAACGTGCCGACCGCCGCGCTGATTACCGCCCCCGCTAATGAAAGAATAAATATGGTAGTCATATATTGAGTATACCATTTGGCTAGCGCTGGTACGCGACCGGACTCAAAAGAGTCGGATTTGTTGCGCATGCTCCGGAGCCGTAATCGGCCTCAAGCTGTGTCGCACTCGCAAGACGGATATCGATGTGCCCCTCGCTCCCATGCCCGCCGGCGCCCATAGGCCCGTCAAAGCAATACACTTTCCCGTCCGGTGTGATTTCGCCCGGCTCGCGATTCACCGCGCCCGCATGAGTCGGCGTGAAAATGATCTGCGTGCCAAGATATGAACTCGGAATAAGGGCGGTGCCGACCGAGATGATCCCCTGCGCAGGATCGAAGTTATAATGGGCGATGGCAAGCAGCGAACTCTCGTCAATTCCCTGATAGGACGGTGCAGTGGCGCTGCGGTGATACCAGTTTCCCTGCGACGTGCCGGCCTTATCCTGCATCGTCGAGCCGCACGCGGGAATGCCGTTGGCGCCGGCGTTCCGTATCGTCAGCTTTCCATAGAGCGCAGACTTCAGGTCATGTGAAAAATAATCAAGCGGGCACGCGGTATGCAGATAACTGTCTCCGAGCATCCCGGTGGCCTCCTGCTGATCGATATATGGCAACGGAGCGGTACGGACATCCGCGACGGCAAAATCCACGCCGCCCGGCTGTCCCTTGAATGGGGCGATCGTGCCGATAGCTTCTCCGCTGGTAAGCGGTATGGACAGCGGACCATACGTCGTGTTCTGTACGGTAGCGCCGGCTTGGACATTCGCCGGCTTCAAAGCAGCAAGAGCCTGCATCAGTTGCGAACTCAACGCGGTCATCTGCAACGCGAACATCACGCTCTTGCAGGGAGAAAAATAGATCTTGACCGTACCCGACCCCTTGTCCGCTCCAGCGATACCGATTGATTCGGCGACGGCAAGCAAAGTCGCGTTGCCCGGCGCATAGACTGTCGTAGGCGCGGATGCGTTGCCATACAGATAGACATGGTCCGCCTGGCTAGGAAGGATATGTTCGCCGTTCATATGTCCCATCGGCTCAATGCCGGTGAGATCCGCGGCATGGATCGGATATGCATCAAGGAGCGCATTGTCCGACGGACACGCAGGCAATGCACCCGCATTCGCCGGAGTGTTATTTCCCACGAATGCGACATCCCCCGCGGGCTGGCCGCTCGGACTTCCCTGCGTATATGCGGACTCATTCGAAGCCATGAAACTCTGAAGTTCGGCACACGCCGGTGTCATGCCTGATTTCGTGCAGGCCGCGACGCAAGAGGATTGATCGGAACAGCCGACTTCGTTCATCAACGACAGGATGTGGCTGTCGGGTTGTGAACTGCGACCGGACGAACCCGCTTGCGACGCGCCCGATAGATTTTGCGCTGCCGGCGCACCCTGCGGAGTTTGGGTGGTATTTTCTGTCAAAGCCGGCGACGACGGAGACGACGCATGGAACATGAAATACGCGCCGCCGGCGATCACGGCGAGGCCGACCAGAACAAGCAATAGGGTTACAGCGAATCCGCGATGAGTGTTAAGCATCTATTTATTATAGCATCGCGCGCAAAATATGAGATTCCTGCCCACCGCCCTAGCGAATTCAACCTTTTTGAATCAGATTTTCAAACTGAGACAGAATTGCGGGCTCCTCTCTCTGGGTAATATGCCCAGCATTCGGCAAGACAACAGTATGGCTTACAAATTGACCGAATTTCCCGGTGTTTTCTTTGAACGCACCATACTCATCATTATCCGAAATAATCAGTACGGATTTCGGCAGAACCTTTCTAATCCTTTCAATGTCCATCGGCATTTTGACCCACGGCTCTGCAACCGACAACTCATCGCTCTCCAGATTTTCCAGGTTAAACCAGCCGGCAACGAAAATCGCCCCGCCAACAGGGGTATCTATCGTTTGCAAATAACGGAGTATCGTCTGGCATCCGACACTGTGACCGATGAAATAAGTATCTTTATCGGGCCTCCCCACAACTTGAGCAAGATGACTCACCCACGAGACGATCTCCGGAACATCGGAGTTGGGCATTTCAGGAACAAAAACACTATAACCGGCATCATCAAGCTTGGTCCTGAGCCACGGAATCCATTCCGTAAATGGGCTCCCTCCCCAGCCATGAACAATAAATACTCGTTTCATTGGTTTATTATCCCCTCTCCAAGTTTTATAATCGGCATCTGATTTCTTTGTTGCCTGCGCAATTTCTTCAGATACCCGCCTCACTTTTATAGTTGTATGCCCAAGGCGGACCGCCTTCGTAAATCGGTGAACGCCATCAAGCATGATCCACTTCCCTTTGTTGAAATAAATATCTATAGGATATTTTAAATCAGCTTCATCAACCGCTTTTGCATGGGA
>JAGWKK010000024.1 GCA_028865335.1 Patescibacteria group bacterium
TCCTCATTTGTCATGCCGCGCATCGCACCCTCCAAGACCCACAGCGGGTCGCCGTGACCGACGATCAGGATGTTCTTATTCTCGTATTTCGCATTGATATCGCGGATCGCCGCAAATGTCCGCTTTTTCACGTCGTTCAGATTTTCTCCTCCCGCCGGCGATTTCATGAACCGATCCATCGGGCCGTCAAAAAGTGCATGGAATTCCTTCACGGTCCGCCAATTGTAGATGCCGGTATTCACTTCACCGAGCCGCGGGTCGGTCACCACCTTCGCCCTCAGGTGCTTCGCGACGATTTTCGCCGTCTGACGGGTCCGCGCATACGGAGACGCGACGATCAGATCCAGCTTCTTCTTGCCGAGCGCCTTCTTGAGCGCTTTCGCCGACGCCTCCACCTGCGCGACGCCTTTCTCGGTCAGCCGCGAAACATGTTTTCCTTTTTCAGGACCCGACGCGATGACGCCGGTCAGAATATGATCGGATTCGCCATGACGCAGGAAATAGAAATGATTTTCCGAAAAGCGGTTCTTGTCTAGATCTTCCAGACTCCCCACGACCTCCCGATGCCCGCATCCCGATTTCGCATTTTTTGCTTTTGACTTTGGACTTTGGACTTTTGACTCTCCCGTTTGGCATAGCCAAATCGGAAGTGGCGTCCCCCAATAGCGGTCCCGGGAAACGGCCCAGTCCTTCATTTCACGGAGCCACTCGCCGAAACGGCCCTCCTTGATATGTTCCGGGATCCAATTGATCTTTTCATTGCTCGCCAATAGCTGGTCGCGAAGCCTGCTCATCTCGATGAACCATGAGAATCGCGAATAATAGAGGATGGTCGTGCCGCAGCGCCAGCAAAACGGATATTCGTGCTCGATGGAATCACTCTTCAGCATCACTCCGCGCTTCATCAGCGCCTCAATGATGTCCTTATCCGCCTGTTTGGCGAATTTCCCCGCGCCCGGCAGCCCTTTCTGCACAAAGCCGCGCATGTCTATGGTAATCGGAATCTGGCCGACCAGTTCACGCTGGTGCTTTTTGATCAGCTGCATATCGTCCTCGCCAAACGCCGGCGCGATATGCACCAATCCGGTACCGTCTTCGGTGGATACGAAGTCAGCTCCGTACACCCGGTAGAATTTCTTGTTTTTCAGCCACGGACCCGCCACCTTGAAAAGCGGCTCGTACGTCCAGCCGACCATCTTCTTTCCTGAAATCTTTTCCATCACTTCCGGTTCATCCTGTCCGGGCTCCACCGGCGGCGGGTTATACGCCCATATCAGATCCTTGCCGACTTTATATTTCGTATAGGTCAATGACGGATTCACCGCGATCGCGACGTTGGACGGCAATGTCCACGGCGTCGTCGTCCACACCAAAAGATACTCGGGACCTTTGACTTTCGACTTTGGACTTTTGACCTTGAACTTGATAAACACCGACGGATCCTTCACTTTCCGATATACCCCCGGTTGGCCAAGTTCCGCATGGGAAAGAGACGTCTGGCAACGCGGGCAATACGGAACGATTTTGAATGACTGCGTCAATAAATCGCGGTCAGCGATCTGCCGGAATACCCACCACAAACTTTCAATATAATCCGGCTTATAGGTTATGTATGGATGCTTCATGTCCAACCAGAAACCGATGCGGTCCGTCAGCTTCTCCCACTCCTCCTGATATTTCCATACCGACGTCTTCGCCTTCTCGTTGAATTCCGCGATGCCGAACTTCTCGATCTCCTGTTTGTTTTTCAGGCCCAGCTCCTTTTCCACCTCGATCTCCACCGGCAAACCATGGGTATCCCAACCGGCTTTGCGGTTCACCAGATAGCCGCGCATCGTCTTGTAGCGCGGAATGATGTCCTTAAACGCCCGGCCCAGAACGTGATGGATACCCGGCCGTCCGTTCGCGGTCGGCGGACCCTCGAAGAACCTGAATTTCGGCGACCCGGCGCGCAGCTTCAATGACTTTTCAAATATGGCATTTTCCTTCCAGAATTGGAGCACTTTTTCCTCTATTTCCGGCAATTTGAATTCTTTAAGGCCTCGAAGCATATGATTATATATTAAGGAAGTTTACCCTTATTTTCAAACCCCGCACCTTTCAGGAAGTGAATACTGAATGCATGCTTCCTGAAAGGTGCGGGGCAAATAAAAAACGCCCCCGAAAGGGCGCAGTCGTCAGAGAACCCGGAGAGAGACACTGAAGATGTTCCGCTTCTCCAGAAAGCGCTTGAGCGTGGTCGCGTTATCGCAGTGCGCAATGGCGAGGCCGTTCGCGCTGTAGGCAACCGTGGTGCCGCGCGGAAGCTTCGCAACCACGCGATCCAGCTCGGCTCGCCGCAGCGCCATCGGCATCTTCTTCTTCGGCAGGATAATCGCCTGCACCGCGAAGTTGCTCCAGTGATGCTTGCGCTTGATCTGACTCATGCTGACGCGCCTCTTTCGCATTTTCATCGTTCCCCCCTCCCACAGACGTCCTTCGGGATTCGAAGCAGGTTATGCGGTCTTTCCGGCGGCGGACCAGGATCTCTCATCGATCCGGCCAGTCTTTCGCGCAATGGAATATGCGGCTTTGGCGAGACGGTTTTCTTCCTTGCGACCATAAAACATCCTCCTCTAAGATTGACGAGCTATCGTAAAGCATAGCAAACCGGATAATTTTTGCAACAAAAAACCGCCGAGGCGGTCACTGGAAGAACTTCTTGAGTTCGGGGAGGATATGGAAGCAGACGATGCTGACGGCCCATACCATAAGAAGGACCGAGAAGTCGACGAACCAGCCGCCGGCGAGGAGATAGCAATAAGACGCATACAAGGCGATGCACAACACCGTCAGCGGCTCCCACGTCGCCTGAATCAAGCGGATCATTCTGTTCTTCATCATTCCCCTTTCCCGAAGAGCTTCTCCTACTATACCAAAGAATTCACCATGGTCAATAAAAAAAACCGCTTCCGAAGAAGCGGCCACCTATCAGGATTCCTACGCGGATCCATCCTCGATCTTTTCCAGGCTCGTCGCCTGCAACACGGCAGGCTGTCCGCCATCGAACACCACAGAGACCTCTCCATCCATGAATTGCTTATCCACGATTCCTTTCTGCCCGGTTTCCAACCGCTTGACCCGGTCGCCCTTGTAAAACGGCAGCGCAAGGGCCTTCTGCCAGGCGAGTTCTTTCATCAGATGATCGAACCCGTACGCGGAATTCAGAAGATCCCAGCGGGGAGGCTTGCCCTCCAGGGCGTCACAGGTCTCGCAACGGCACGGTCTATTGAACCACAGCGTCGCCTGCTTTTCGCTCATAAAGGTCAGAAGGATGGCGGCGACTTTCGTGAACCGCGAATCGCGATTCTGCTCCAGGGCGGCGGTTTTCGATCCGGCGATATTCTTGTGAAAATCGATCAGCATCTTCATCGCCATGCTTTGCGCCGACGACTTCTGCGCCTTCTTCATTTCCAACCCCTCCCTGTCATGAACTGTTTACCAGTAAATCAAAAAACGGCGCGGGAGTCAATGAAAAAACCGCCGAAGCGGTTTACGAATAAACTCCATCACGCGCCTGCTCAATGATCTTCAGCAGTTCACGCGTAGCATATTCTGATCCGATCAGATCGATCGGCTGAAGATCGTGGCAGAAACGATTTTTCTTTAAGAGCCATTTGGCTGCCTGCTCGTCAGTCTTGAATTCGAGAAGCGCTTCCACTACTTTGATCAAGCGACCCCTGCGAGCGGTCTTAAGTCGACGGCTTTGAGAATTTAAGGAACCAGCTACCTTCTTGGCGACTTCCCTTGCATGCGCATCCTTCTTACCCATCATCTACCTCCATTTAGAGAACTAAAAATATAATACTCCGCGACCGATAAAAGAGCAACTGCAGCTTCAATGCGAGCCGATCCGCTACATCTTCTTCGGCTTGGAAACGCCAAGGAGGTCGAACAGATTTTCCAAAACCGTTTTCGCCGCCATCACCAATGCCAGGCGGGCATCGCGAAGCGATGCATTCTCCGCATTCAGCACGCGGTCCTTTTCATAGAACAGATGCAGCGCTTTGGCGATGTCGGACGCATATTTCGTCAGCCGATGAACCTGATAATCCTCCGCGGTCTGTGTGATCAGATCCGGAAACTTCACCAACTCCAGCATCAGATTCATCGCCGCATCCGATTGCAGAAGCGAAAGATCGGTTTTCGACTTCGGACTCTTCACTTTCGCCTTGAGCAGGATATTGGAACATCGGACGAGCGCATATTGCGCGTAATACACCGGATTCTTGTTCGATTTCTCCTTCGCGAGATCCAGATCGAAATCCATGTGCGTGTCCAACGAATGCATCAGGAAGAAAAACCGCGCCGCATCCGCGCCGACTTCGCCGATCAGATCGTCCATCGTCACGAATTCCCCCTTCCGCTTGGACATACGCACCTCCTTCCCGCCGCTGACCAGCCGCACCAATTGGGTGATGAGGATCTTCAGTTTGTCGCCGTCCACGCCGAGCGCCTCAACTCCTTTCTTCATCCGCTGGGCATAGCCATGATGATCCGCGCCCCAGATATCGATCGCGAAGTCGAATTTCCGTTTGATCAGCTTGTCGTAGTGATATGCGAGGTCGGCGAGGAAGTACGTCGGGTTTCCGTCCGACTTCACCAGCACGCCATCTCCGAGCCACAATGCGCCGTCTTTTTCTTCCGTTGCGCCTTTTTTCTTCAAAAACTCCAGCGTTTTCGCGAGCTCGTTCTTTTTATGCAGATTCGCGTCCTCGGAAAACCATACATCGTGTTTGATGCCGGCCTTCTTGAGCGACGCCTTGATTGATTTGAACAGTATCGCCGCCGCCAGCTTGCCCACCTGCTCCGCATCTTTACTTTTCACTTTTAACTTTAAACTTTTAGCCAAATCTTTTATGTATTCCCCTTTGTAATGATTCTCTGCCGATGCCGCAATGCCGAGATCCGCCAGGATGCTTTCGCCCAGCAACCGGATCTGATTCCCGGCGTCATTCACGTAGTATTCCCGCGTCACCTTGTTGCCGGCGCTCTCCAGGACGTTCGCCAGTGCGTGGCCGTAAAATCCCCCGCGTCCATTCGCCATCGTCAGCGGACCGGTCGGATTCGCGGAAACATACTCAAGATTGACCTTCGACTTTGGACTTTTGACCTTGGACTCCCCGTATCCCTTTTTCTGTTTGAGTATCCCGCCCATTTCCGCCCGCAAAACTTCCGGCGCGATCCAGAAATTCACAAATCCCGGCGCCATGGCTTCGACTTTCGAAAACATGTCACTTGTCGCTTTCAACTTTTCACCTAATTCTCTGGCAATCTCAAACGGCGGCTTTTTCAGCTGCCCCGCAAGCTTGAAAGCGACATTGGTCGAATAATGCCCGAATTCCGGCTTCTCGGAAGCCGTCACCGCAATCGGAATATCGCTGCCGACAACCTTCGCTATTTCTTTTTTGACCAGCTCGATCATTGATTCAATGATAGCATTTGTAAACGTGAAAATAAAAAGGGGGCGTTACCGCCCCTTCCTGATCTTATCGATGACCGCCTCCAAGCGGCTATGCAGAAGCTCGAAACGCTTCCGCGTGGCCTCGTTCCCCGTCAGATATTCCCGCGTCCGCTCTTCGCCGTCAGGCACCTGGTCGCGATCCGATTCCTCGAACTGACTGGCGCTCAGATCCACCTGAGTCCCGTCCGGAAGCTCGTTCCAGTAATGACTCCGCATGTGCGCGTACTTCGGCATGCCCTCCAGCGATGCGCGCAGAAGCTTTCCGCCAAGCGCCTCCTGGACATAGAGCGCGATCACGGCGCAGTGGCTGTACGCCGGATTTTCGGGAGTCCAGCGATCCGGATCAGAAGCCGTGTCCCGCGCGCAGGCATCGACGATCTTCTCGGCCATGCCCTGCACCGCTCCGAACATCATCGGATCCACTTCCCCGCGCACCCACACCAGCCGCTTCTTCATGAATTTCTCCTCCTGAACGATCTGCGTCCAGTCTATCGCCACCTCATCTCTATTGTCAATGAAACAATTGCCGTATACTGAAACCATGAAACCGCTTACAGAAAATCGCAAAGCCAGGTTCGACTACGAGATCCTGGAAACACTCGAGGCCGGCATCGCCCTGACCGGACCCGAAGTCAAATCAGTACGAAGCGGCCGCGCCCAGCTGACGGGCTCTTTCGTGCTGATCAAGCCCGACCGCGCCGAACTCCTCAACGCGCAAATTCCTCCCTATCAGCCCAATAACACCCCGACCGGATACCAGCCCGACCGCACGCGCCGGCTTCTCCTCACCAAAAAGGAACTCGGCCATCTCCTCGGCAAGACCAAGGAAAGCGGCTTGACGATCGTACCCTTGTCAATGTATGGTAAAGGCCGCAGAATAAAGGTAGCGATCGGCCTGGCGCGGCACAAGAAGGCCCACGATAAGCGTGAAACCATCAAGCGCCGCGAAGTGGACCGGGAGCTGCAGAGGAGAATACGGGAGTGACAAGCTTCGACAAATTGATGACTTGTCGATGTGCAAGCCGAGTGGCAACCTCGTACCAAGTTGCAAAAGTAATAAGTGCAAACTTATCCAACAAAATGCCGGCTTTCGCTTTCGCGTAACTGGCTTGTCCCGCCGCTTTATGCCGCGGGGCCATCGACCGGTCCTTGCTTGAAGGGCCGTCCATCGGTGTTATAACTCAAGCTCTGCCGTAGCGGCGTCGACCGCTGCGACGAATGCATTCGGCAAAGAGAAATGCGTATGGTGTCGGATACAAGCGCGCTTCTCTCAACTCTATCCGACTACGCTTGTAGTGCATCGGGAAGAATCAGTTTGGACGCGGATGCAATTTCCGCCACTTCCACAAATAAAGACCGCCTTCGGGCGGTTTTTGGTTATGTTGAAAATCCATTTTTCAAAATAAAAAGCAGCCTGTTGGCTGCTGGTGAAGCTCTCTTCATCTGAGATGCTCTTTGATGCACTTCCAGAGGTGCTTTCTCATCAATGGATGGGGGCGCGTAATTCCGTCGCGCCATCGGCTCACCGTGGGAATGCTCACATCAACCATCCGAGCAAGCTCTCTTTCCGAAACAAACCCTTCATCCAAGAGAATCCGGATTATCATCTGAAAACCCGCATCATCCTCATCCGAAGTCGCGTCAATCAGTCGAAAAAGATCTTCTTTCCGCATTACTTCCTCCCAAAGCAAGAACTATTTCAAAAGTAGCATACCCTCTGCCACTGCACAATAATTGACATCTGTATTATTATATGTTATACTCCTTTCAGAACAAATTCTTATAACGGAGGTGGTCTCGTGAGTCTCCTACTGGAGATGGTCTCGAACAACGTGCCGTTGCATACGTGGCGCAAGTTCGCGGCGGAGAACTCGTCACGAAGCCAGTACGGCGGGTGGTGTTCCAAGAAGCTGGATGACGTCGCGCGCATCATCGTGAACGGATGCGCCAACGGCGAAGTCGTCGATCTGGTCGCGCGCGAGTGGGACAACCTGGACAGCCAGTACCGGATGGCGATCACGCGGGAAGCGAACATGGCGCTCGGTACCCGGTCCAACAACAAGACCAAGGGAATCCGCCGACTCGACGAGAGGCTCGGTGGGCGGGTACTCACCACGGTCGACAGCCGTCCGACGCAGCGTCGGATGGAGGTGGTCGGCGGGCGGCTTCGCGCCACCAACCGACCGATCGATCCGGCGAGGGCGGGGGCGTCACGCGCGTACGCGATCATCTCCCTTCCGGCGAACTACGCCGACCTTCCGCCGGCCCAGAAGCGCAAGATCCAGCAGGAACTTGCGAAGAGGCGCCGCGAAGCGGGCGAGTAAGGCCACATGCGGCCCGGGGGAAATTTCCCCCGGGCCGTCTTTTTTTATGACAAAAGCCACGGCTGAACCGTGGCATATCAATACTCTCCCTGAAACTCTCCGCGACAATACAGATAGATGTCGGTGACTCCCGCTTTCCGGGCTTTTCCGAGCATCTTCCGGGCCGCTGCGCAATCGGGAAACTCAACCGCGACCCACAGATATCCTTCGTGCATCGAGAACTGGGCGAAAAACTCGTGGTTGACCAGCCCGATCCGTCCGAGGGATTCATTCCGTTTCCTGATCGCCTGGACGATCTCCTGGCGGTCCATCCACGTCTTTTCGGGACACGGCGTCACCTGCAGCACGATCACCGCCGGCTTTTTCCGCAAGACATCGTTGGCTTCAATCGGCCACTCGCCGCTCTCCAGCACCAGGACGCTTCCGATGAACTCCATGGATCCTCCCCGTAAGTTCTGCCTTGAATATAGCACAGTAATTCCCCTATACAATCCCTCCTCCGTTCTGATATAATGTATGCATCATGAACAAGCTCAATCACCAGATCACCGCGCAGGAACTCCGCATCATCGACGAAGCCGGCGAGAACGTCGGGGTCATGTCGCTGCCTGACGCGCTCAAACTCGCCCAACAGAAAGGGCTGGATCTGGTTGAAATCGCGCCGACCGCGAAACCGCCGGTGGCCAAAATCATCAGTTACGACAAGTACCGCTACCAAGAAGAGAAGAAGTTGAAAAAACAGCGCGCCAGCGAAAAGACCATGGACCTGAGACAGGTCCGTATCAGCGGACGCGCCGCCCAGCACGACCTGGAAATCAAAGCGAAAAAAGCGAATGAATTCCTCGCCGAGGGAGATATGGTGGAAATCCAGCTCGCCATGCGCGGACGCGAAAAAGCGAATAAGGATTGGGCGCGGGAAAAGCTTTTGGAGTTCGTCCGCACGATGGTGAATCCCGACCACAAAGTGATATCGGAACCGAAGTTCGGCGGCCGCGGATTTAACATGAAGATCGTCAAGAAATAAGAGGTGATTCCACGGGGGTTGCAAAAATCCCCGGCATGCGGTAATATACTTCAATACATGAGGAGAAGTTTTTCAAAACGGGTCCGAGTGACCAAGAACGGCAAGATGGTCCGCCGCCGCATGGCGCAGGATCACTTCCGCGCGAAAAAGACCGGCAAACAGATCCGCCGCAAGCGGAAGGGTCTTTCGTTCGCTCCGGAAACCTATAAAGTATTCAAAGCATATCTCTAAACAAGATGACCTCTAAACAAATGTCTTCACGAATTGATAAACAAAATTGCGTCCTGATTTCAAGGCGCGACAACGAGCTTGTGGTTCCACCACAGCGAGGCGAAGCAACGAAGAAATCAGAAGCAATTTTTTTACCCGAAGGGAATCTTGATTTTGCCCAATCTCTGCGTTATGCTTCCTCAAAGTATTTACATACGTTTTCGTCAACAAGCCTTGATCTTGGTCAAAATCAAGATTTCAATTTAGTAAAAACATTTATTTAGAGGTCATCATATGGCACGCGTAAAACGAGGCGTTATCGCAAACAAGAAGCGCCGCAAAATCCTAAAATACACGAAAGGCTTCCGCTGGGGCCGCAAATCCAAGGAACGGGCCGCGAAAGAAGCGCTCCTTCACGCCTGGACCCATGCCTTCGCCGGCCGCAAGCAGAAAAAGCGCGACTACCGGACGCTTTGGAACGTGAAAATCAACGCCGCGGCGCGTGCGGATGGCATGACCTACAGCCAGTTGATCAATAAACTGAAGAAGGCGAATGTGAAGCTGGACCGGAAAATCCTCGCCGAACTCGCCCAGAACGAACCCGCCGTCTTCAAGAAAGTCCTGGAGAAAGCGAAATAAAAGAAAACAGCCGCAAGGCTGTTTTTTTTCATATTCCCGATACATACATCTTAGTGACGTCGACTTCATATATCTTCTGCGTTTCGGGATCTTTGAAAATCGCTGTCCACCTGGATGAGTCGGGGACTGCCTTCGGCTGTCCGCCGAACAACAATCGCCACAGCCGCTTCATCAGACCCGGCGGTTTCAGCTGTTCCAAAGCATACTGATTCTCCGGAGAGAACAGTGTTCGCTGAGCGAAAATCGTCAACTCTTCCCACAATGACTCCATTTCGGGTCCGCAGGAAGAGGCTTTGTCGTATTCTTCCGGCCGTGTTTTCTCAATGAATCTCACTATGAGATCTGTTCTCTCATCCATTGCAGGCACCCAGCCGCATCCAGCCATGACGCCTCCTTCATAAGAACCATTTTAAGTATAGATTCATCTTCCGGGAAACTCAAGTTATTTTTGACACCTCGCTATCTGCTTGCTAGAATGATTTCGGTTCTTCACCGGAGAGAAAAATGGAGATTCAGAAAACCATCCCACCGGACCTCAGACCAGAACCCTATTCAGCATTCCGCAACAATATCGGTCCCAACTCAGGAGAAATCCTTCTGGGCCATAAGAAAGTTGAGCATCTCTTTATTCCTGTCTATTTCCGCAGAGATGCCACGGGGGATCCACAAACATCGGCGTGGCACATTCGGACCTTTGCCATGGAAAAGCCTTATCATAGCGAATCATCCGGGTTCTTCCGACCATCGGAAAAGATGATCTTCGATCCCCTGCGCCTAGAGCCTAAGGGATCGGCATTTATCTCGCCTGATAGCGACTACACCAACGGAGGGCGCCAAGTCGTCCTTGCGGCATGGAATGCGCTCGATCTGAAGACTCTTTCCAGGGATCAACTCGTTGATCTACTTGGTCTCAAGCCACAAGCAGCCTAACGGCTGCTTTTTCTTTGCTTAGATCGCCTTTCCTAGAATTTAGCGACTTGGCGGTACGACAGGGTTCTGCCTCGGGGGATTCTGCGAACGACTTGGAGTACGTTGTCTTTGAAGGTAGGCATTCGCCTGTTTCAGAATGACTTTGATATTGCGGTGCTTGAGGAGCTTCTGCGCGTCATTGTGCAGGAGCCAGGCATATCCTTCATGCTCGAACGATACCTTCACTTCCGGTTTATGGGCCTGCGCCAGGAAGAAGATCACGATCTTGAAATATTTCTGCCCTTCACGCTGATAGACATATTTATCGGTCATCTTGAAATGCTTCTCCAGCGTCAGCGCGCGCGACGGGATGCCGGTCTCCTCCATCACTTCCCGGAATGCCGCCTGATAGCTCAACTCCCCTTTTTCCAGCTTTCCTTTCGGAAAATTCCAATACCCCCGTCCGTGATACAGAAGGAGGTACTTCGTTTCTACTTTTCCATCGCGGTCCTTTTCCCGTTTATAGATAATGATACCCGCGGATATTTCGCGCTGTGCCGGCGGCATAGAGATAAAAGAGGCAATCGCCTCAGCACTCTGAGTATAGCGGAAAAGGACGTTTTTTTCAACAAAAAGCTCCGCAGTGCGGAGCTAGGAGGCGTAGCTCATCAGATAACTATGGACTTTCTGCATTCCGGAAAGCCCTTCGGCAAGCATCACGGCAAGAGCGGTGCGCCCCTTGCAGATTTCCGCCTTATTGGGACGCTTCACCCAGCCATCGGCGGCCGACCTGCTCGGCAGGAGCGTATGCAAAGCCCTATGGATTTGCACGACAGAGGAGGCGCGCAGCAATACTTCGTTCTTAGGCAACAGCGTGCCGGAACACAGCGCATTGAATTCATTCTGCGATCGAAGGCCGAGAAGAACCAGCTTCTCTTCCGCGCAGAGCTTCCAATCCTGCATGATTAAATCCACGGACTGGAAAAGCGCGCTCCGCATCTTCTGCGCCCGGCGCCGGTTTCTCATCCATCCTCCTAGTGAGGTTCTATTGGCAGAGTACCAGACTACTTCAATGACTTCAACATCTTTTTAACCGGTTGCGCATTGATGATATCCTTCTTTTCCGCCCAGCCGCGGCGCGCCTGCGCGATGCCATATTGCAGAAACGGGATATGGCTCGGATCGTGCGCATCGGAATCGATGGACAACTTCACGCCGGCTTCCACGCATTTGCGGATATGTTCCGCTTTCAGATCCGCGCGTTCGGGAAAAGCGTCGATCTCCATGACCGTCTTCGTCTTCTTCGCGTGCGCGATCAGCGCGTCCATGTCCACCGCATAGGCCTCGCGCTTGTTCAGCACGCGTCCGGTCGGGTGGAAAAGGATGTCCACATGCGGATTACTCATCGCCCGCATGATCCGTTTCGTCTGGTCCTTCTGCGGAAGATTGAAAAGCGAATGCACCGATCCGCCGACGACATCGCACTGCGCGAGAATACTGTCCGGCAGGTCCATTGTGCCGTCTTTGAGGATATCGCACTCAGTTCCTTTGAGGATGGTGATCTTGCCCTTGTATTTCCGGTTGAGCCGGTCGATCTCCGCCCACTGCTTTTTGATGCGTTTCCCGTCCAGTCCGCGCGTCATCGCGAGGCGCTTCGTGTGATCGGTGATCGCGATATACTCAAGACCCGCCGCCATCGCCGCTTTCGCCATCTCCTCGATGGACGCATCGCCGTCAGTCCAGTCGGTCTGTACCTGCAGATCCCCCTTCAGATCTCCGTATCCGATCAGTTTCGGAAGCTTGTCCGCACGCGCAGCCTCCAGCTCGCCGGTCATTTCCCGCAGCTCCGGTTCGATATAGGCAAAACCCAGTTTCCTGTAAATCTCCTCTTCGGTTTTCCCGGCGACCGCTTTTTTGCCCTTGAACAGTCCGTATTCATTCAGCTTCAGTCCTTTTTTGATCGCGATCTCCCGCAATGCGATGTTGTGATCCTTGGAACCGGTAAAATAATTCAACGCCGCGCCGTAGGATTCCTTCGGAATCACCCGCAGATCCACATCCAGGCCGTTATTCAGTTTGATGGCCGATTTCGTCTCGCCATGCGCATACACCCGCGCCACATCCGGCATGGACACGAAATAATCCATGATCTGTTTCGGTTTTTCGGCGATCACCAGCAGATCGGCGTCGCCTACGGTCTCTTTGCGGCGACGGATCGATCCCGCGATATCCACCCGGTCCACGCCCCGGAGTTTTCCCAGTTTGGCGGCGATCTCCTCCACGCCCGGCAACACCGAGCCGAGCACAAAGCGGCCGCCCGATCTTTTCACAAAGGCGATTCCTTTCAGGATATTCTCTTCGCTTTTCTTGCCGAACCCCGCCAGCTTGCCGATTTTACCGGCCTGCGCCGCTTTTTCCAGATCCGCCAGATTCCTGATGCGGAGCTTCCGGTACAGTTCCTTGATGGTCTTCGGCCCCAATCCTTCCAATCCCTCGAATTCCTTCAGGTCAACCGGAGTCTTCTTTTTCAGCTGTTCGTAATATTTCAGCTTTCCCGTCCTGAGCAATTCCCCGATCTTTCCGGCAATGGAAACGCCGATGCCCGGAATCTTCTCCAGCGCCGGCAAGCCGCCGGCCGCATAGATATCCGCGACGCTCTCGCTGAGACTCGCGATATCCTCGCTCGCCTTTTCATACGCCCGCGGCTTGAACGGCACGTTCTCCATTTCCAGATAGATTCCGATCTCCCGGAGAATCCCGGCGATTGTAGCGTTATCCATTGTCATCTTCTTATTATACCTCTCAATTTATTCCTTTGACATTTCGCTTTTTCATCGTATACTACTCCTAAGTTCCTTCAGAGGTGAATCCTATGCGATACGCGTGGAAAACAGCGATGTTTTTCCTGTCGACCGCTTTTTTCGCGGCCTGCGCCAGCTCTCCCCTGCGCTGCCCCACCGGCAAGCAATGGGATAGGACGCCGATCACGAAATCGGACCAGGTGAGTGTGAATGTCCAGGGGCGGTTTTCCAATGACCCTCAGAAGTTCCTGACCGCGCAAACGGAAATCAGGAGCGGCATGACCCGCTCCGACTGCGCCGCTCTCGGTTTTGACGCGGAGCTGAAAGACCAGCCGCCCTGCGACTCGGTCGGATGGACGGATGCGTCAAATCTGATCCTGCAAGGCACCTTCTTCTCGGTATCGGACGTCGATAAGGCGCTGCGGGAAAAGATGGCCTACTCGGGAATCCGCTGCCGGGCCTACAAGCAGCAGGTGCGGACCGACCGCCAATTCGGGTACTTCAGCAATCGGGACACCTGCGTTCGGAGCACTGACGTGACGCTCACGATCATCTTCAAAAAGGACAAAGATGGCGTCGACCGCGTCGTCGCGGAGAACGTCAATAAGAATCCGAACCAGAACAGCAACCGTCAGCACTCCTTCGGCCAGATCATCGGAGACATCATCATCCCGCCGACCATCAACATCCCCGCTCCGCCGATTCCCGTTCCCTAATGCACAGCCCCGCACACGCGGGGCTTTTCTTCTGTTTCCGATATTATTTGATGCCTGTCTGGGCGTGATCGAGCATCTGCGGCTTCATGATCGTTTTCCGCGGAAGGATCAGGTCCGGGACGAAAAGGAGGACCGCTGCGCTGATCAGCGCAGCGATGCCGACCATCAAAAAGAGGATGTTAAATCCGAATGCGCTCGCGATCGTACCACCGAGGAAACCGGCGATGCCGATGCCGAAGCTGACCGTACTGCTGTCGATCGCCCACTCCAGGGCGGTATGGTTCCGGTCCAGGTGGCGCGAGAAAATGGAAGACCATGCGGGGATATACAGCGCGAATCCGACCGCCTTGAGGAGTTGGACCACATACACCTGCGTGATCGTTTTCGCGATCATGAAACTGAAGGCGGTGAGCGCGATGATCATCAGGCCGAACACCAGCGCGTAGAAATCGTCCTTCTCGCCCTCGTGTTTATCCAGCATATAGGAAATCGGGATCTGGAGGATGCCTTTCGTTATCCAGTAAATCGTGGCGAGAAAA
>JAGWKK010000056.1 GCA_028865335.1 Patescibacteria group bacterium
TCTGAAGCACGCGGTACGGCGGCCAATTCACCGCACAGACGCCCGAGCAATTGGATACGCCCGCGGAATCCTTCGCATAGGTATACAAAGTCATGCCGTTATCCGCAACCAGATATTTCCCGAGAGCCCCCGACGACGCCACGGTCAGCGCCGGTGCGACGGCGGTCTGTCCCGTATTCGTCTGTCCTGCTCCGTTATTCAGACCCAGCGCGCCCGAGGGAACCACCGCCGGCTGCGGAGCGGATGAATATGACGCGTACCAGAACCATCCGGCAACCAGTATCACGACAACCGCGACTCCGACGCCGAACATTTTTGATTTTGACTGCATAGTATGTTGATTAATTATGGTTTCTATCATTATACCACTATTGCGCGACGCAGGTTCCGCCGACATCGCCGAATGGAAGATGAGAACCGGAATCAGGCGCACATTTATACCCCGTGATGCATACCGGCGCATTGCGCATATTGCCGCCGCACCGTTCTCCCGCCCCTGCGACCGGAGCCGCCTCCTGCAGTTTGTCATCCACCAACGACAGATAGGTGCTCACACCCAGCGACGGCTGCGTGGTCATCGGTTCGCCCGGATTCCGGACGGCATAATTCACCAGAATCTGTCCGCCGCGGATGGAAATATTCTGCGGAGCGATGCGATCTCCCAAGAGAAATGCATCCGTGCCATGCGCTCCGTCAAACGTCCTGATCGCCGCAACGACATAAAAGAAGGTCCCGCTTCCGCCGCCGTCCCGTGTCACCATCATGGCGCTGTCCAGCAAGCCATCGCCGTTCAGGTCGCCATACACCGGCACACCGAATACCCGCGTCACCAGTTTCGATGCAGAATCGGGAGCGGTTGCCTGTTCGGCCTGGCCGTTCACCAGCGCCACCGCCGAACCGTCAATCAGATAGGTCGTATTCAGCGGATCGAATATCGCCGCCTGTCGCGTTTCCTGGGAATGAACCAGCCACCACGCGACGCCGCATGCCGCAGCA
The DNA here is from genome assembly GCA_028865335.1 of Patescibacteria group bacterium. Classification (GTDB taxonomy): domain Bacteria; phylum Patescibacteriota; class Minisyncoccia; order UBA6257; family 02-FULL-45-10c; genus REEB48. The sequence continues at coordinate 997 of JAGWKK010000056.1, forward strand.
AGCAGCACGACGGTCACCAGCGTCATCCCCACCGCTTTGCTTCGTGTCAAAATCATATCGCTTAAAGCACGATCGCCAACGCCAGAAGGAGAATCGTGATCACCGCAAACGCAGCCAATGTTCTGAGAAAAAGCGACAACGCTTCCTGCTTCGCGCCGTCAACATACAGCTGCACAGGCTGAGCGAAAAAGATATATCCCATGATCGCAGCCGAAAGCACCAGGAGCGACAGCATTCCCATAGGAGCGAACACTGTATCAGGACGGTTCGCCGGAACCCATCGGGGAATGAAAAAGAAAAGGGATCCCACTAATGATACGTAGATCGCTGCGGCTAACGCATTCAGATAAGGTTTTTTTGTCATAGTATCAAGTATAACCGAGAAGTGCCGGAAAAGGTCATGCCGCATTGACTGCAGCGAGAATCTCGGCTGTCAGGCGGACCCGGCCGATACGCGGAAAGGTTTTTGAGACCGGAGCCGCATGATCCTCGGTTGAAAACGCCGCCATGGCATCCTCCGCGAAGACCTGCTGAAAGCCGTATTCATATGCGAAACGCGCCGTGCTCTCCACGCCGATATTGGTTGAAATGCCGCAAAGCACGATCGTCCTGATTCCCCGGCGGCGAAGCTGTAGTTCAAGATCGGTTCCGTAAAACGCTCCCCACTGATGTTTCGTAATGATGAAGTCGCCCTCCTTCGGTCCTATCGCGGGAACAATCTCCGCCCAGTCGGGCGCGAATGCGCGGCGTGGCATGACGGCATCAGAATCAGGGTGCAAGGCATCCTTTCCATCAGGCGACGAGGTGACGCGAACCAGAAAAACCGGAGCGCCTTTCGCGCGAAAAGCGTCCGCAAGTGCAGCGGCGTTTTTGATCACCTCTTCCGAGGTATGCGGCGCCACGTCCCGTGCGACAATCCCCTTTTGCAGATCGATCACGACCAGCGCTGTCGTATGCATATCCATTGAAAGCGTTTCCATATCTCTCAGTATATCACGAAAATATGCACGCTCAGATATTCATTCTAGCTTTGACATAACCGAGATAATCAGGTATTATGCTATCAGTTTAAGTCAAAACCGAATACGAGAGGAACTGCCATGAAAGGGCTGCAGCTTCGCTCTCTTTCGGGAGAGCTGGAGAAGGTGCCGGAGGAGTTCGCGGAAAAGCCGGTACAAACGATTCCTGATATCGAAGCGAAATTCGGAAAACGGATTACGTACAGAGGCGAGGGATGCGAAAAGAGATCGAAGATCCTTAAGAATTATCACGATTTTCCACTGGGAGCATTCGTGAACTTTTCCTTTGATGAACTCTGTAAGTTCTGGCATTCGACCATATGCTCCATGAACGAGTCGGTCGATGTATTGTTCACAAAGAATGCCCGGTACGAAATCGTGCGCAAAATAGGAAGTTCGATGTGGCGATGGGGCTGCCGCAAAGGAACCTGGAATGAAGTCGTGGACGCATACAACGGAATCAGCAACTTCTCACTCGATCTCGGGCCCGACTTTGAGATCAGGCTGGACTACACGACATATTACAATGAATGCGGACGGGCAAAATTCAGCAGAATCTTCCTGGATGGCGTTTTCGCTTACCTGGTATACTACCGCGGCGAGCACGTCATGACTATCGGCTTCTCCATAGCCGAAGGAAGGAAGCTACT
>JAGWKK010000057.1 GCA_028865335.1 Patescibacteria group bacterium
TTCGAGATCATTACGGATGCGATCGTCGTGGACAAGACCGACACCGGTGAACAGGATCAGCGGATTTCGCTGTACACGAAGGATTTCGGAAAAGTGGTCGCCAAGACGACAAGTACGCGCAAGATTCTCTCCAAACTCGCGGCGCATGTGGAGCCGCTCAATCTGGTGAGCGCCCGGTTGGTGTCCCGCGGCGACGGATTCGATATGCGCGGATTCCAGCTGGTGGATGCGTTGAGCTTTGACGCGGCGGCGGCGGTGAAACGCGATCCGCAGGTGCTGATCCAGGCGGTCAAAGTGTTCGAATGCGTATTCCAGAGTATTCCCGCGGGAGTTCCCGATGAAGAGTTGTGGGATTTCTTCCAGGCGATCCGGACCGGCCGATCGATGGCGTCGCTGGATACCGCACTGCATGCACTGGGCTTGAATGCGCAGTTCGCGCGGTGCCAGATATGCGACCGCGTCCAGCCGGAATATTTCGTCGCGGGCAAGAACTTCTTTTTGTGCACGGCATGCCGGTCCGCCGCGCGTATTGACCACGCGCAGGATATGGCGTTTCATTATAAAATAGCGTAACTCATCCTATGAAATCGCGTTTTGTCCGTTGGGCGATCGTTGTCTTGCTGGCCGTTTCCGCGGTGAGCGTTTTTTATATCTGGCGGATCCAATCCAGCCAGGGCCTGGATCTGTCGGTTGATGTCCCGTCCGGAGTGGAGAGCGGCGTCCCGTTCGATCTCAAAGTGAATTTCACCAACAATTCGAGCGCGGTGCTCAATGACGCGCGGATCGCGGTGACGCTTCCCGACGGCGTGGCGTTCTTCGGAAGTCCGGCGGATAAGACGATCGACACGCAGGATCTGGGCAACGTGGGCCAGGGAAGTCTCGTGCAGGAATCCTTCTCGCTGGTGGTGATAGCTCCTGAACAGACGACGAAGACGATGCGGATCGCTCTTTCGTATACGCCGTCGACGCTCGGCGCCCGGTTTGAGAAAGACACGCAGGCGGATGTCACGGTGCAGTCCTCGGGCATCGCGCTGACGATCACGCCGCCGCAGCAGGTGACGAGCGGCGAAGAATTCGAAACGACGGTGGCGTTCCAGAACACTTCAGGCGTCGATTTTTCCAATCTCAAGCTGACGATGGAGTATCCGCCGAGTTTTTCGTTCAGCAGCGCGTCGCTGAAACCGGATCAGGATACGAATGTCTGGAATCTGGGAGATCTGCTGAAGGGCTCGGAAGGCAAGATAACGATCAAAGGGAATCTGACCGGAAGCGAGAACGACATCTATACGTTCAATGCGGGTATTTCGGAAGGCGTGCAGGGGCAGACCTATCCGGTCAGCACGGGATCCGCGACGACAAGCATCACCGCTTCGCCGCTGGCGCTGACGATCCACGTGAACAACAGCAACGATCCGAATATGGTGGTGCATGCGGGCGATACGCTCCAGTATGTGCTGAGTTACATCAATGGTACCAATGTGCCGCTGCATAATGTGATGATCCAGGCCCAGCTCGCCGGTGAGATGTTCGACAACGCGACCATCGACCCGCAGGGAGCGTACCGCCAGGGCGATTCGGTGCTGATCTGGGATACCGGCAGTACGCCGTCGCTCGCACTGCTTCCGCCGGGCAATGCCGGCGCGCTGCCGTTCACCGTCCAGGTCAAGAAAGATTTCCCCATTTCCCGTTTCAGCGACAAGAATTACATGCTGACGGTGAATGCGCAGATCAGTTCGCCGACTCCGTCGCAGTCATCGACGCCGTTCCTGACCAAGGCGCAGCTGCAGACCAAGGTCGTCGGCCAGCTGCATCTCGCGTCACAGGCGTACTTCCGCGATGCGAATTCCGGATTCCTGAATGAAGGATCGCTTCCGCCGAAGGCGAATCAGCCGACGCAATTCACGATCCATTGGTCGCTTTCCAGCGCGGCGGCGGATGTGTCGGGCCTGCAGGTGCAGGGAACGCTGGCGGACGGCGTGAAGATGATCGGAACGCCGCAGAGCAACAGCGGATCATTGCCTCAATACGATCCGTCCACAAACCAGGTGACCTGGCAGGTGAATCAGGTCCAGGCGAATCAGGGAATCATCGGCACTCCGATCGAAGCGGTCTTCCAGGTTGAAGCGACACCGACCGGCGCGATGGCCGGAACATACATGCCGTTGATCGGCGCGACGACGGTGAGCGGCACCGATGTGTTCACCGGCAATGCGCTGACCGATACGGCTCCGGCGGTGACGACTCAATTGACCGACGATTCCACCGTCCATCCCGGCGACGGCGTGGTGCAGCCCTAGCATAGTCCAAAGTAGAAAGTACAAAGTACAAAGTCGAAAGCATGCCCGCTGAAGCCCTGCCTGCCGGCAGGCAGGTTCAGTGACGGAGGGTACAGAGTCGAAAGTCGAATGCCTAAAATAAAAAGCGGAAAGCCGCCCGGAAGGGTGGTTTTTCCTTTGTTTTTTTGGTATTCTTTTGAAATGGAAAACCTGATGGAGAAATAGTAAGTCTCTGCAAGCGCCGCGGTTTTATTTTTTGCCGATTTTGTTTGAGCGAAGCGAAACTATAAAATCGAGCATCCCGCCAACGGCGGGGCGGAAAAATAACACTATGCAAAAAAAAGAACAAAATAACCTGATGGAGAAAAT
>JAGWKK010000025.1 GCA_028865335.1 Patescibacteria group bacterium
CGAGGTTCTTAGAGAATGCGATCCAGGAAAATCCTCGTATCCTTGACGTCTTCATGCCCCTTTTTGTTTCCAGAATAAGATCCTCCAAGACAAAAGCTGCGTAGAGTTTCTTATACTTCTTATATTCGTCGGGAATATATTCTTTTACCAGCCGGGATATTTCCGTACTATCAAACAGATCGATCTTAAAAATGCCTCCGGCGTGATATGGCCAGTCATAATCAGGCTCGGTCTTGCGGTGCAGGGCCAGGCATTCCGCGATAAGCAGAAGCCTGCCGTATTTACTGATGCCGATAATAATCGGGGCCTGGAACGCGTATGCATTCCCCGGCCTGACCAGCCGCCCGGCATTGGCCGATTCCGCCTTGAATAATTCCTTTTTGAAGACATTCGCGGATATGAAATTAGTCAGATAGAGCCAATTATATGCCGGCTTCAGCAATGCGCGGTCCCTTTCGAAATTCTCAACGAAAATATTCCGGGAAATACGCAGGCGGTTTTCCTGGATAATTCTGAAGCTCCGATTCGCGTCATCGAGGGAAATGATATTGGAAGTATTGATCAGAATAAAATTAGGGCGCTTCTCTTTGATGCATTTCAAAATATAGGCAAGACTCCCCTCTTTCAACAAGTCATCATCCCCGCAGATCAGAATATACTCCCCGCGGGCCTCTTCTATAAGAAATTCGACGTTCTTGGAGAATCCGAGGTTTTTCGGATGATTGAAGCCGCGGACAAAATCATGCTTATTTATTGCAGATCCCATGAGCGCGGCGGTCGCATCTCCCGCCGGAGAATCATTCCCGATCAGCACTTCAATTTTGCCCCTCAGGTTATCAGTCTCAATCTGGTTCACAAAACAACCGACGGTCGTCTCGAGAAACGATGCCCTGCGGTACGTCGGTATGACAATGCTGAGTATGATATTACCGTCCATTTTTGGAGAAATTCCGCAGTAAATTAATATCCTTCATCTGTTCGGACAAAAATCCTTCAGGCAACCCATCGAGGGGAAAATATCTTCCATCGCTCGGCGATCCGATGGCCTGCGCCATAAATAACAAGCCGATTCCGTGCTCTCGGGCGTCGCGATATTCGCTATACCCGACGAAACGTATATTTTTAATACGCATGCCGAGTTCATCTTTTGCAACAAGCCGCAATCGATTGCGGATTTTTTCGCCATAACGCAAAATCATTCCCGGAATATGCCAATTATCATAAAATTGATCCTTCCGATAGGTGAGTAAAATATGGTTCGAATCCGGCATAATAGCGAGATTGATGGGTATGACCGGGACCGATTTGCACAATGCGATAAAAACAGGGTATGGCAATGGCCACCTCAATTTTGGCAGAAGCAACACCAGCGTATCAATTTCTTTTTTAGTAAGAAGTGCTTTATTCTTCATGCTGTTGCGGTAGTATTACATATACTAACACGCCGGAATTACTATAGGTAACATATTATAAATCTGACGTGTTATCATGTATAGAGAATACGCAAATTACAGCTAACTCATTCTACTCAGAATAATATGAAGGGATTGATAGTTTTACAGCGAAGGTTCGCGGGCCTCGGTAACGCAATAGCCCTGGAACTTAAAAAGAATTATGGTGTCATCGAATTCTGTGGTTACGTCGGAACCCGAAGGGCGCTTAATTTTGTAAAATCTCAAAAAGACATAGCTTATTCCGACTTACTGTTCGATGATGCGCTGCATGATCAATACAAAAAAGAAAGGCTGGATATAGAATACTTGAAAGAATTGGAGGCGGAGTACGGCCTGCCGAATCTCTGGCCCTATATTGCCGTAGACAGAACGCTGATGATGAACATTCCTCCAAGGGAATACTCCATCTCTCCGACTTCCCCGTTTACCCACGAAGAACTATTAAGAATCACGCAGGTCTATTTCCGGGCCATAATCGCTTTTTTAGAGAAGGAGAAGCCTGATTTCCTCATCGGATCAGGCATCGGGTCCATCGGTGCGAGAATCCTGTATAATGTCGCAAAGAAAAAGGGAATAAAAACATATCTGACTGAAGTGGCGAGGATACAGAACCGCACGACTTTTACGGAAGATTACGCCACCCTCAGCGGAATGGAGAAAATATTAAAAGACATCCGAGAAAAAGGCTATATCAGCCCTTTTCGGAAAGATGCCGAACAATATCTGAGGGAATTTCGAAAAGCGCCTGCGCCGCCATCTTTTGCCGCCTCAGAAGAACCAAGAGGCAGGGTGAAAGCAATATTAGCGATCCCCTCCCACGCAGCAAGGTCTGTTCTGTTCGCTGCGCGATCGATAATCGCATATATCGGAAACCCGGATAAATCAGACTACACGCTCGAAAATCCGTTCCGGGCATTGTTCAATAAAACGGTGCGGAAGATAAGGGGCTTGCGAAATTTGAATGACCTGTACGACAATCCGGATCTGAAAGAGGACTTCGCCTATTTCCCCCTTCATTTCGAACCGGAATTTACCACACTCCTTTATGCGCCGTTTTATACGAATCAAATCAATCTCCTCTGGCAGATTTCCAAATCGTTGCCGGTTCATTTCAAGATTTATGTCAAAGAACACCCGTCGATGCTGGAATATCGGCCCACGGCATACTATAAAGAGCTGAAGAAGATTCCCAACCTTAAACTCGTTCATCACAAAACAAAATCGTTCGACTTGATCACGAATTCAAAGATAAATTTTGTAATCACCGGAACCACCGGCATGGAGTCGGCTCTTCTTAAAAAACCGACTATCTCATTCGGCGATGTTTTCTATAATACCATTCCATCAATCAAGCGCTGCCGCGAGATAGAAAGTCTTCCCGAGCTTGTCAAAGAACAATTGGAGCATTTTCGGTATAACGATGAAGAAATTATTGATTTTCTTGCAGCAATCTTTGAAGACACAATACCGTTTGACTATGTCAGTCTTTGGGTGAGCGGTAATTATACATTAGCGAAGGAAAGCGCTGATTTTCCAAAATTCGTGGCGGTCCTTGCCAAGAAACTCAATCTCAATAGGAAAAACCAATAACCTATGATACTTTCCGGGTCGCTTATTGTCTTGCGCAAGCCAAAAGAAATCAGGTTTCAGAAATTCGCCATCGATACCGACAGACTTCAGTCATCAGAACTGGTCGCAAAAACGCTCTTTTCCGCGATATCGCCGGGCACTGAAACCGCGGCATACACGGGGAAGTCTCCGCTTAAAGCGGGAAAGGCATACCCGCGCGTCCTGGGATATTGCAATGTCGCAACCGTATTGAAAACGGGAAAGGGGGTTGCCTCGGTCAAACCCGGCGACCTCATTCTCACCAATCAGTCACACCGCAGTATTTTTAAAATACATAAAAATGAATTACTGGCGAAAATCCCCAAAGGAGCCGATCCGAAGCAGGCGGCACTCGCCTACCTCTACAATCTCGGACTCAATGCGGTTCAGGCCACTCCTTTGAAACGGGGCATGTCCGTAGCAGTGATCGGTCTGGGAGTTCTCGGTCTCGCCTCTGTCGAAATGGCAAAAAACCTTAAGCTGAAAACGTCCGCCTTTTCAAACAGCGCTCCTAAACTCAGGCTGGCAAAAAAACTCGGAGCCCGGAGCGCATTTCTCAAAACCCGGGGAATGCGCATGGAAAAACTCGCCGACCTCGTCGTCGTCACATCAGACGCCTGGGATGACTGGCAACTGGCGCTCCGGCTCGTCAAAAAACACGGAACGATATCCGCCCTCGGATTTCCGGGCCGCGGAGTCGGATCTCCCCGATTCAATCCGCTTGATCCACAATACTTTTATGCCAAGCAGATAACAATCGTCCCCGCCGGCATCCCCCGCGAGGCGAAAACCGATACGGGGATTGCGAGGGGCGTGAAAAAGAATATACAGTACATACTCCGCCTCTTGGAGCGAGGGAAATTGAAATCGAAACGGCTCATATCCGGAACATTCGACTTCCGGAACATACGGAAAGCATATGCTGGCTTGTTGGCTCACGATCAAAAAACCGTCACGTACATCCTTCAATGGCAAGATTAAAGCCTATCCGAACTGCGGTTGTGGGTTGCGGCCGTATCGGAGCTTTTACCGTCAAGCAGCCCGGCGATGGATTGACCGCAAGTTATTTTCCCCATAATCACTGTGCGGCCATCCGGGCGACGCCCGGCCTGGCATTAGTCGCAGTGTGCGATACCGACGCCAAAGCCGCCCGTCGCGCAGCTCGCCTGCATCACGTGCGTAATGTCTATGCTGACTTCAGGAAAATGATCCTTGAACAGAAGCCTGATATTCTCTCGATAGCCACGCGCACCGCCGGAAGAGCCGACCTGATTGCTTTTGCCGCGCAGCATGGCGTAAAAGGGATGCATATCGAAAAACCTCTGGCGACCAATCTCCGCGAAACCCGAAAGGCACTGGATGCCATCCGGAAACACTCGGTCGCAATCTCCTACGGAACTGTCCGCCGCTACATGCCCGTGTACCGACAGGCGAAAGCCATGCTTGATTCGGGAAGGTTTGGGCGGCTGGAGCGGATTGAAATCGAATTCGGCAAATCCAATCTTCTCTGGACGCACCCCCACTCTGTCGATCTTATGTCCTATTTTTCAGGAAATAAGCCGATAGACTACATTCTCTCCCGATTCGCCTTCTCCCGAAATGATGTCCGTAAAAACATCGTCGACTGCGATCCTCTTTTGGACTATGGGCATATACGCTTTAAAGACGGGTCGGGGGCGTCAATTCTGCCGCATGACGGCCAGAATATCAGAGCGCTCTGCACAAATGGAGAGGTTGCCGTATACAACAATGGCGAATCAATCATGACGCGTTCGAAGAAGTCCCCGCTGAGGAAAATTAGGAAGAAAAAGGGGGTAAGCGGCAGAGTGCAATCCTTTATAGAGTTACGCGATGCCATCATCAAGAAAGAGGCTCCCTCGTTGACGCCGGCTGAACTGCTCAGAGAACAGAAAATGCTTCTTGCGCTCGGTTATTCCGGAGCCCACGGGAGGAGAAAAACGAAACTCAGCGAAATCAATGATGCGTTCACCGTCACCGGAAAATTCAACGGACTCTACCCTTAAATCATTTCTTGAGGATAAAGAAGTGGACGAGCGGGTTCTCGGGAATCGTGAAATCTTTCTCGATTGTGAATCCGACGCCTCTCAGCGTGTTTCTTATCTTTGAAAGCGGATAGCCGATATGCCCGATTTCCCAATAATGGAGACCGTTGAATACGTGCTTTTTCAGGCTGGGAACCCTGATGATGAAATATTTCTCCTGAAAAAACGGAAGTTTAATCGCCAAGGATAACAGAACTCTCCGATGGTCCGGAATCGAAATGACGGCGTAGTTCTTCGCGACTCTTTTTATCTCTGTAAGCGCTTTAACGCTGTCTTCAAACGGCAGGTGTTCCAGAACTTCGCAGCAGGAGACCGTATCGAAAGCATCGTTCTGAAAAGGCATCTCCGTGATATCGGCGACCACATCGGGCCTGAGATCTTCGGCGATATCCATCGTCACCACTTTGAATCCCTGCGACTTCAGAAACCACGACGTCACACCGCTGCCGGGACCGATCTCCAATACGTTCTCCGGAGCGGTCTGCAGTATATTCTTGATCTGATAGTAATAGCTCGCCCATCGTCCGGCATGTTCATATCTTCCGCCCTCATAGACGTCTCTATTGACCTGTTTTTCGTGTTTAGGCATGTTGTTTTTTGGATATCCCGAAAATCCGACGGAATCTCGCCCGCCATAAGGAATAATAATCCCGCAAAATGAGCCGCAAACTCCAATAATGCCACGCGAGACGCCAGTGCCGGTCATACTGATGGACCACGTTCGGAATGCCGCCGTTGGCATTATGGATGTACCCTCCTTTCAAACGCACATCGTCCTCCAGCCCGAGAGTGAAAACCGGTCCTTCGTTATTCTTATACAGAGAACTCTCGACTTTCCCTTCGTGAATAAGATAATTATGGATTCCCTGGTCCATGCCCCGCAGATGCGCCGGAACATCCTTGTTCACGATGGTATCCAAAAAAATCTCCAGATACCGCAAAATCCCCTGGGTTGAGCCGATAGTGATACCCGAGCAGATGATCGGCTTATGCCTGAGGTGCTCAAACTCTTCCGGTCCGAATCCGGTCCTGATCCACTCCGCGTTGACGGGTGAATCTTGTATCTCGGACCCTTCATGCTCGATGAAGCAGCACAGGGGGTGGACTGAAAAATCGAACGGGTCCTTCTGGAATATGACATCCCGCGTGTCGCTGAGCATGACCCGCTTATATTTGTTTTCGTTCGCGGCAAGATAGCGGTACGCCAGCAGATAACGCAGACAATAGATTCCCAGATTCTTCATCCGCTCGCCGCTCCACCGTTCATGGCCTCCGGCATCGGCGCCATAGGGAAATTTCTCATCAAAAGGGATCAGGATGACTCCCAGATCTTTCAATTTCTCCAGAGTGCCCTTATCGGTCTGCGCATGGAAGAAAACCACATCGCCGGCATAGCCCGTCTTTTTCAAAGTCATCACGAACGGTCTCAGTATCTCGAAATCATACCCCTTGATGAGGCCGATGACGACGTCTTTCTTCTGGATATCATTCATAACAAAGTAATCTCACCTTACCAACACGGGCGCTGATAGTCAAAATCCCCTACTGGTTGTCGCGCAATCCCAAAAAATGCACGATTGCTTTCGCCCGCTCGTCCCAGGAATAGCGGCTGGCTTTTTCCGAAGCGATGGCTTTTTTGCGAGTGACTTCTTCCGATTCTCCGCGCATGATTGATGACACCCTCGCGGCGAGATCCCGGGAATCGTCAGGTGCAAAACCGAATCCGCAGTCACTCAACGCCTCATCAAGAAGCGCAAGCTTGGAATAGACAATCGGCTTCCCGCTCGCCAGATACTCATATATCTTCATCGGGATGCAGTAATTATTGAACGGCGGCTTATCCGGGTTCGGAATGACAAGGATATCGACAGCCGCCTGATAGAGCGGCACCATCTCGTGGGGCTGTTTTTCTATGAAAATACACCGGTCTAAGAGGGCCGGATCGGAAATCTGTCCGCGATATTCGGCGATCTCGTCCTTCTTGCCTCCGACAAACACCATCATGACATTCTCGGGAAGATATGCCAACGCATTAATCATCGCATCGATGCTTTTCTTCACGCCAAGCGTTTTGAATAATCCGACATACGCCACCAGTACCTTGTCTTTCGGCAAATGAAGCCTCTCCCGAAGTTCCGACACGGAAGATCTCCCATACTCTTGGGTGTTCACCCCGCCATAGACTACCAGCGCATTACGCGCATCTACGGCCCGGCCTGCTTTTTTCACAATGGCGTCCCGCAGCATATAAGACGTCGCCACCCAAAAATCACTATGTCGCACGATAAACCCGTCACGCCAGTCGCCGTACACGGTATGCCACTCGGAGCATATCCTGTATTTGAAGCGGAACAATGTCCTGATCAGGATAAGGTCCACCAGAAGATTCGGATCATTCGAGAAGAAAACGACCGGCTTCGCCGCAAGTCCCTGCCGGAAAATGAAATATGGCAGCCAGAAGAAATAATAAAGCGTTCTTCCTCTCCCTTTTTTCAGCCCCAGATTCAGGACATTCACGGATTTGAAGAAATCGGTCGCATTATTACCGACCACGAACAGGAAATCCTTTTTCAACACCCTCCCGAAGGCATTCGCCATCTCCCGCACGAAAAAATGATCCGCGGTTCCGCTGGGGTATTTTTTAGATGTTAAGTAGATGAATTGCATAGCGTCAGCTCAATGCCTTTATTTCTTCCGCTAACCGCCCGAGGCTGTGGCGACTCACTGCATATTCCCGCAGCTCCCTCTCCGCTGCCTCCCGGCGTGGATCCGGCATATCAAGAAGGTGCGCCAATCTGGCGGCGAGATCGGCGGCATCGCCGTACCGAAACAGAAACATATCGGAAATTTCTCCCGCCAAATTCCTGTTCGATACCAGCACCATACTTTGGCATGCCATGGCTTCAAAAATAGTCTTATCGAACATCCCGTCGGGACTCAGATTGACGACAACGTCATGCCGGTTATATTCCTGCACCGACCGGTCATTCGAAACCGGTTCCCGGAAAGTAACTGCTTTCTCCAGACCACATCCGCGAACAAGATCCCGCAAGCGCCGGTGATAAGCGGCATCTTTCGGCAACGACCCTCCGACAATATCGCAGACAAAAGGAATCTTCCTGTCCGAAAGGATGTGCAGTGCTTCAAGAAGAATATGGACGTTCTTTATTTCAGCAATCCTCCCCAAATAAAGTATGGATTGCGGTTTTTTCCGAACCGAAGCATCCGCTTTGAAAAAATCCGTATCGATTCCAACCGGCATGATCTTCGTTTTCCGGAAACGGGCGGTGTAGGAAAACCGCGAAGTGCAAAAACAAAGGTCGGAAACGGCTACGGCGAAACGAGTCAGCATACTTCCCGCCGGATGGTTGCGCCAGAGCATGATCTTTTTGCCCGCCATCTTCCAGAACGCAAAACCGAGCAATACATACTCCTGGTTCATGTGCACAAAAACGGAATCGTAATTCTTCCTTTCCGCGACCATGTATCGATAAAACCGGGCGGCGTATCCGAGCCGACGCCAGATTCCCGGCCCCGCCCCGGCAGAGCGCTGTTCCTTTCCCAAAGACAGAACCCGGACATTCGGCGGCATTTCACCGGCTCCCCGCTCGAGACAGATCACCACCATTGATTCATAACGCTTGGAAAATTCCAAAATCCACCGATAAAAAAACCCGAGAACGGGGTCGTTCCTGTCGACTTTCTGAGTAATGATAAGCAATTTCATAGAGAGCGCCTTCCTTTCTATAGAACCCCATCCGCGCCGAAAGCGTTTCAGCTCTTTTTCCGGGCGGAAACCAGCATCACCCCGCTTCGTCCCAAACACATTCCGAGAACGGAAAAGAGTGCCGCAAATACGACCGCGAACGGAACACATGCGACGGTCGTCATCATATCCCGGGCATGCTTCGCATACGCCTCTCTTGCCGAAATCTTTCCGTTCATCAGGTCAAACAGCAGATTCTTTCTCCGGCTCACCTTATTCAAAATACTCTGCAGCCAACCGAAGTAACAATATATGAAGCTTCCCGGCCGGACGGAAATATCGGTAAACCGGTTTTCTTCCAGGAGCCGCTTCAGGCTTTCGGGAGAGAAGTGGAAAAGATGCCGCGGGACATCCAGATGAAACCAGTTTTCTCCGAAAGCTTCGGCCTGCAGCGAATCAATGTCGGGAACTTCGATCATCACAAACCCTCCCGGCTTCAACACGCTTCCGATTTTGCGGATATAGCCCGCGGGATCGGTTACGTGCTCAAGCGAGTGCCAGAGCGTCACCCCGTCGAATCGATCTGCCGGAAACTCAAGCCGGAGGAAATCCCCCGACCTGATAAAGGCGCCCGCCCCGGTCATGATATGGCTCGATGGAGCTATTTCCGTCCCCTGCGCATCCCACCCGTCCCGGCGCGCCGCCATGAGAAACGAACCGTTTCCGCATCCGATATCAAGAAGCTCTTTCCTCGGATCCGATCCGGCCATCCTGGACAGTTTCCGTACCCTGAAGCTGTTCACCGCGCCCTCCACGAACGACTTCCGCTGGCCATAGTAGCCTTCATCGTAATAACCCGCCGCATCATGCGCTTCCGTAATTGCAGCGCCGCACCGCAGGCAGCGGACGACATCAAAACGATCTCCGGAAATATAGTCTGAAGCGGATAGAAATCTCTCCAAGTCCCCAGCCCCACACAGTGGGCAGGAGTTACCTATGAAAGATCGTTGCTGTGATGATGTCATATGCTTTTGACGCTACCCGTTCTTTGCGTAAATGGCGTATCCGTTTCGGACGGAGTCCTCATGATAGAAACTTGAGAGTACCGGCATCTCGTCATTTGTCGGCAACGTATCAGAAAAGACGACGACGTCCGGGCGGTCCGCATGCGATAAGACGCCGTCGCCGATAGGCGGCAGGCCCACGAGATCGACGGTCTGATACCGCGCATCTGTCCGCAGCAAAACCGACAGACCCAAGGCGTTGATGACTCCTACCGACTTGCCGGGGAATGCGGTATTGATATAGGCGGCGGTTTGCAGCGCGGCATCGGAGTCATAAATCTGTGCTCCCGTGAAAAGATGCGTCAACTGAACGCCCGACATCACGATAAGAGTAACCACTACGATGCCATACCCGGAAAATAAAGAGGTGCCCGTGAATCTGCCAAAGACGGCATAGAGCTCGGAAAAAACAAAGGGGGTCACGAAAAGAATCAGCAGCTCGGCGATGAAAACATATCGGAGCCAGCCCGGGCTCCTCAGATAATACAGGAAGGCGATGACGGAATATACCAATACAAAGCCGAGAAGATCGGTGCGATTCCCTCGCTCCGCCGCGAACCATCCCGCGCAAGCCAGAGCAAACAGAATGCCGAAATACATGAGCGTCGGCGAATGAAAAAATCCGGACAGATTGGCGGCGATGTTTCCGGCGGAGGATGCGGCGCCATAGGGATTCCGGTAAAAACCGAGCAACCGGACCCAGACGTTCTTCACGAAAGGATTCCCCAGAACCAGCACTATCCAGCCGAGCGCCGCAGGAATCATACCGACACCCAGGCGCACCGTATTCAGGAAAAATCCGCGGCGGCGGTAAGCGAGGACGATAATGACCGCGGGCAGCGCGAGAAGGAAAACCGACGGCTTCGTCACTACGGCAAGTCCGAGAAAAAATCCCGCCCAATAATACGATTGCAATGAAAGCCAACAATATAAACAGGACAGCAGGAATATGAAGCCGAGCACCTCACCCACCGCAGTCCTGCCGCTTGCATAGAATGTGGCGAAGGTCGCGATAAGCAACGCGGACAAAAGCGCCTCTTTTCTGCCGAATATCTTCCTTGCGAACCAGAAAACGGTCGACAATGCGGCGACCATGATCAGAAGCATCGTCACGCGTTCCGCGGCGAAGCGGTAACCGAATATCCGGAACACCGCAGCGAGCACTACAGTCAGAGGATAACCGGTCGACTGCAGCAGATACGATTGACCGAAAAAGACATGCGGGGCGGTCTGGATGCTTAAGATGCCGTACTGGGCGAAATTCCTCGCCAACTCGACGGTGACCGCCTCATCAATCCAGATCCGCGGCTTCGTCAGAAGAGTCGCTCCGGAAAGCAGCACCACGAAAAGAATGATGCATCCCAGGCACAAAATATCGGCGCGGGCGCTAAGAAAACTTCTGAACTTTTGAAAATTGCTCATAATGCTTCAGTCCGAGCCGAAAAAGCATATATCTCCCGAGCACCGCAAGAATGGCGAATCCGTATTGCGTGCTCCGCAGGAACCCGATCATGGATGCCTCGGGGAAATATCTGGTCGTGATCGGAACCTCGCAGATTTTCGCACCCGCCAGCTTCATCTGCACGATGATCTCCGTATCAAAAACAAAGTCATCGGAATCGAGATCAAGCGGCAACTGCATCACCCTCCGGTCATATGCCCGGAATCCGGTATGGTATTCACTCAGATGATTTCCGAGAATGAGGTTTTCCACCGCCGTCAGAAAAATATTGGCGACGAACTTCCAATACGGCATCCCTCCCTTCAGGGCGTCCATCGGAAACCGCATTCGCGATCCGATGACCGCATCGCATTCGCCGTTCGCTATCGGAGCGACCAGCTGGGGAATGAACACCGGATTGTATTGGAAGTCGGGGTGCACCATGACCGCGACATCCGCGCCCAATTTCAAGGCCTCCCGATAGCACGTTTTCTGATTTCCGCCGTATCCGCGATTTTTGGGATGCACGAAAACGCGCAGCCCGAGCTTCTGTGCGACCGCAACCGTATCGTCGCTGCTGGCATCATCAACAAGAATGATGTCATCGACAACGTCCCTCGGAATCGCATCGAGGGTCTTTTTCAGTGTTTTTGCGGCATTATATGCCGGCAGTACGACGACGATCTTTTTGTGATTGATCATACAAGATCACTTGCTGAATAAATTGAATCTGAAAATCTGCCATATCGCCGAAACCCCGTCCTTCCAGTTGATCTTCTTTCCCTCTTCATACGTCCGGCCATAATAGGATATGCCCACCTCGTACACCCGCCATTTTCCCCTCGCAACACGCGCCGTCAGCTCCGGTTCAATGCCGAACCGCTGAGACCGCAACTTGTCCTTAAAGCTATCCGCAACCTCCCGCGTGAATACTTTGTAGCAGGTTTCCATATCGGTCAGATTCAAACCCGACAACAGATTGGAAAGCAATGTCAGAAATTTATTCGCAAAATAATTAAGAGCGTAAAGCACCCGATGCGGATCGCTCCCCATGAAACGGGACCCGAAAACCACATCGGCCCTTCCCGCAACGATCGGCTCCAATAAACGGGAATATTCTTTCGGAGAATATTCAAGATCGGCATCCTGTATCAAAATAATATCGCCGGTTGCCTTTTGGAATCCCGTCTTCACCGCTCCCCCTTTTCCGGTATTCTTTTCATGGAAAAAATAACGGATGCCTTCCATGCTTTTCAGGATATCCCTTGTTCCGTCCGCCGATCCGTCATCAACCACGATGATCTCCTTCTCCATCGGGCCGATATCGGCCGCCTTTACCTGGGCGATAATCTCACGGATGGTGCTCTTTTCGTTGTATGCGGGGATGACTATCGAGAGCTTATGCATACCATGGATTATAACAAAAAAATAAGCTATAGTAAAATATTCTTATGCAAGTATTCAAACGGACATTCTCCCTGGACGCTCCGACGAAAATACTCCTGACAATCATTACATTCGCAGGAGTCATCAGGCTTATAGGCATAGCCTACGGACTGCCGCTCTGGCTGGTCGACGATGAACCCCCCTTCATACTCGCAGCCCTTAAAATGCTCCAGCTGCACACGCTCCTGCCCGTTCTCCATCAGGGCGATTTCGCAAGTCTGCTGTATTATCCTCCCTACCTGGCCTATCTGTACGTCCTTCCCTTCTCGATAATCCTCGGAGTCCAATATCTACTGCATCATGCATTGGGAAGCTTGTTCATTCCCTATATCGTAAACGACCTCTCCGCATTCTTTCTCTCCGCGCGATGCATCATGGTGGCGGTATCGCTTGCTTCTCTCTTTTTAATCTATAAGGCCGGGAAGAATATATTCGGCGAGGACCGGGCGGGTCTTCTCGCGGCTTTTTTTCTGTCCACAAGCCTGCTCTATATCATACTTTCCATCACTTCCCGCCATTGGCTTATGGTGTCGTTTTTCGGCTTGCTGGTCTTATGGATTGTAACCGACGGAAACAACAGCATCGACAGGCGGTATCTCCGCGCGAGTGTCGCGGCGGGAATCGGAATGGGTTTCAGCGTCGTATCAGGCTTTTATCTTGCGCTGCTTGCCGCGTGGTATCTTTTTGAAGAGAAACTCTCTGTAACCAGAAAAACCATAATGCTCTGCATCGTTTCCTTCGGGTTACTCGCAGCACTTCCGATCATTCTCTATCCGA
>JAGWKK010000026.1 GCA_028865335.1 Patescibacteria group bacterium
ATCCGTCTTTCGCCCACTGTATTTCAGCTCCCGGCGCGTCGACTGCGGAGACGATCGTGCCTTTCGCGAGGTCGACGGTCCAGGTCTGGGTATTGAGCTGGGTTGTCGGAAGCGTGGAGAGGATGATGGTATTGTCGGTCGTCCACTGCAGATTCAGTTCTTTCTGAGTCAGGCGCAGCGCGACGGTCTTTTTATTGGTTGTCACGTCAAAAATTGTCAGCGTGCTGCCGTCCACGTACGCGACTTTATTCGCATTCGGCGCCCAGGCGGCTGCGATGGTGCCGCTTGGCAGCGGACTCCAATTATTGGTGGAGGCGTTGAAGATGCTGAACACCGGCTGGGCCGGATAATTGAATTCGGCAAGGAGATAATCCCCTTTCGCCGAAGCGGCAACGTGATTGAGCTGGCTGAGTGTCTGCGAATTCACCAGAACTTCCTGGGTGCCCGAAAGTTTCAGCACCTGCCCGGCAGGATTCATCAGGAACACTTCGTTGGTCTGTTGGTTGAGCCAATAATCGAAAACCGGATCGGTTGTCAGTGCCATCAGCGTAGTTGCGGTGGTTGTCGCCTGTTCGGTCTGAGCTGACGGCTGCAGGATGGAGGTGATGATGGATGAGGTGGCAGGATTCTGATAGAAGAAATAATACGCCGCCCAGGCGATGCCGGCGATGACGAGAAGCGTGATGAGAATACGGAAGATTCGTTTCCAGTTCATAAGACTATTAAGGTTTTACACATTGATTGCCGGCATTCTGTTGGTAGCCCGTGTCGCATTGGCAGACACCATTTACTTTCTGTGCATTCGCGACGCAGCTGATGCAGGTCGATCCGGTATGTTGTCCGCTCAAAGCGTTGATTGCGCCGCTGATCGCGTTCTGGGTCGTGCTCCCGAGCGTGGTCTGGGCTGCTTGCTGGCTTCCGTATTGCGTATTGGCGCTTATGCCGATTCCGATACTGGCGTTGACCGCCAGTTTACAGAGCGGGTCCCCGCTTCCTGATCCACTCCCGGCTACTTGCGGCGTACCAGCACCAGTGGGCATTCCTGCAGACGGAAGCGCTGAAAGATTGAGCGGTTCAAGGGCCGGATTCTGGATATTCACCAGGTTCGGATTGATGGTATAGAGCAAGACGAACGCTCCGAGCAATAGGAGGAGTCCGACAATCGCCTGCGTGATTTGATCTTTGGCATCTCCTTGATCAGCCATACTGCCGGCCGAAAGGATGTATTTCAATGCGCCATAGATGATGCTCGCGAATGCGAATAAGCCGACGATCATCAGGCCGAACTGGTAAAGGCGGATGATGTAGCTTGCGAGCGTGGGGTTTGTATCAAGGCTGGGACAGCTGCTTCCCGGAAATGCTTGGCAGGGAATGGGGATGGCCATGTGATATGCACGGACTCCCTGGTTGGTGGCGGCGCTGGTTGTGTTTATGGGCGAAGAAGGAGATTGATAGCACACGCTACTGCCATTACATTGCACAATCGAATCGCCGGCATTACACTTCCCCTGTGCATCCGGTTTATAGTTCGGCGTGGGACACGTCGGAGTCGCCGATACGCCGGTGCCGGTGGTAATCGGAACGCCCGGATTTTGATTCGCAGGATTTTGAGTTCCTTGTTTCAAACAGAAGTCTTTTCCGGTTGCCGGATCAGATGAGATGCTGTATCCAGTCGGACATCCGGGCACTTGCAGGCCAGATGCGGGGTCTGTGACGCTTATCAATGGAGTGGTGTCGGAACTATTTGTTGGGGATGTTTGGGCAAAGGCGCTTATTGATGCGGCCAGAAAACCCACCGCGAAGATAAGCGTCGCCTTCTTGAGGATATTTGTATGCATTTGAATCATGCGCATCTTGTTATTATTGTACTACAAAATTAAGCGACCCAGCGCCGATTTCGAGTTGGTTGAGAAGATTGGAAACACCGGCAGTTACTGTCAATTCTTTCTGCTGCGGAGTCCCTTGACTGGTAAGATCAAGCGAGAGGAAGTTGGGGTCAGCGGCACTACCTGATGTTTGTTGACCGTTGACATCCCAGGTGAACCGGAGATTGTTCAGCGATGCGGCATTGAAAAAGAACGGACGCGCCTCAAAAAGATGACTGGTCGCCGAGAGCGCAATCCGATTGAGTGCGGTGTTCGCATTCGGCGTCTGCGCACTGAGATTAACTTCCGGATTGAGAACGGGGACAAGAAAGGTGTCACTGATATCGGATCCGTTGTAGTTTCCGATGACAACCCGAACCAATTCATTTTGGGTGGATGGAGTATCCAATCGGACCGCCGTCAGTCCCTTCCCCGATGCGACAAGATTGTCATCAACATACCAGCTGATGACATAGCGGCTGACATCGATAAGCTTGCCATTATTGATCAGATTGAATCCCGCTTCTACCGGCGAGTTCAGCGAGGGGAATGTTTTGCCGACATAGTCACCCGGTACATAATTAAGCGCACGCCAGGAGACCATGAATTGCGGAGCGGTCTGAGCATCTGCAATGCTGATCATCGAAAATAAGTAGCCTGTTATCAGCAGAGAAGAAATTGCCATCAGTCCTTCAAATAGAGTTTTTTTTGATATGCTCATGAAATTAATGCGTCAATTCTCCATTTGACTCCGTCGAGGTTGTAGGAGCGGATTGTGTCGCAGCTCCCTTGCCTGTGGCGAGGGACGTCGCCTTTTGGAGTGTCGGGGGAAGATTCTGCTCTCCGATGGTTGCGATAAGGGCCGCGGTGCGTGCCGGAAGAATGTTCAGAAAAGGAATGAGATCGATTCCTGCGCCCCCCAGGAACCACCGGGTACTTACTCCTCTCATTATAAGCCAAAAGATCATAATTGCCGATATCGCTAATCCATAAAACCAGCTGATTGCCGGGAAAACGGGACCCACGAAGGGTATGGCTAGGCCGAGGTCTCCAAGGGCGGAAGCGGCATCTGCGCTCCCGACAAGAAAAAACATAGTGATCCCCTCCAGAAGGGTTATCTTAGATCTTTGGTCAGACGATGTCATACCTTAGAGCTCTTTCTGCTCGAGAATCTGTTCCGGCTTGGTGGTCACGATCTTGTCTTCCAGGTAGGATGCGATGATCTGGATGGCAACGTGATTGAGGCCGGCGAAGAAGAGCCCTTCCCCCACTTTCGCTTCCAGAAGCAGGCTTTTCTCTCCTTCGGTGAGGTTGAATGTCTTTGCGACGAGGTCGGCCATTGCCGGCGCCTGTTTCAAAAGAAGCTGGAGCGAAGAGTTGGTGATGATCGGGCGGCCATAGGGCGATCGGAGGAAGTCCTCCACGTCCTGCGTGATGGTGGTGATACCCATGAAGTATTTGCGGCAGCGTTTCACGAGTCCGAACAGGAATGTCGCGCCGTCTTCGTACTTCATGATCACCCATGCCTCATCGATGACGAGGACGCGTTTCTTGAGGTTCGCACGGATGAGGCTCCAGATGAAGTTCAGCACGATATACATGGCGATCGGCCGCAGTTCGTCTTCCAGGTCGCGGATGGAAAAGACGACCAGGCGGTTTTTCATGTCGATGTTGGTCGGCTGGTTGGTGAAGCCGGCGAAACTCCCTTGGGTATATTTATACAGCCGTTCGGCCATCCCTTTGCCTCCATCCATGTTTTCCAGGACTTTCTGCAGATCTTCCAGAAGCGGCGGCGTTGCGCCGGAGAAATCATGGCCTGCGACGATGTCGTGGGATGCGTAGGTTTCGCTGAGCGCGCGGTCCAGAATTGCGTCTTCTTCGGGCGAGAGTTTGCCGAGCATGATCTTGAGAAGACCGGCGAGGTTGACGATATGCGAGCGAAGGACGTCGGACGGATCTTCGTCCGGAGGGATGATCGGAAGGTCGAACGGATTGATGTGGTGGTCGGACGCGAGCGAGATGCGGAAATAGCTTCCGCCGACCGCGGACGCGAGGTTTTCGTATTCGTTTTCCGGGTCGATCACCAGCACATCGGTGCCGAGCATGAGGAGGCGGAGGATTTCCAGCTTGGTGGCATAGGATTTTCCGCTGCCGGATTTTGCGAAGACCACCATATTGGCATTCTCCAGGGAGAACCGGTCGAAGATAATCAGGCCGTTGTTGTGGCGGTTGATGCCGTACATGATGCCGTCGTTGGAGGTCAGATCCGCAGAGGTGAACGGGAAGAACGATGAAAGCGGCCCCGAATTGAGCGGATTATATATAAGTAGCTTATCTTCGCCGAGCGGTAGGGTGGATTCGAATCCTTCCAGCTGTTGGAAGAGCGCCGGTTTGGCGTAGACCAGGCGGCTTTCCAGGAGCGACGTCACCTTGCTTTCTATCTTATGGAGATTTTCCATAGTATCGGCATAGAGCGTCAGGTAGACGCCGACGTTGAAAAGGTTCTCGCGGGTCTGCTGGAGCGAGTCGCGCAGGGATTCGATGTCCTGGAAAGCTGTTTCCAGCATCGGATCGCGGACCATCCCCTTCTGCTGGCGCTCCACGACCTGCGATTCGATCTGCGCGGCTTTTTTGCGGAGCTTCTTGAGGGCGAGCGAAGTCTCAACGGGATGGATGAAGATGGAGATGTCCAATAACTCGGGCATGTCTATGACACCGGAGAACCAGCCGGTATTCAGATATCGCGGATAGGTGAATATGAAAATGGTCTTTGCGAATTTGTCCCCGATCTTCAGGTAATTGGAATCCACTTTGATGGCCGGCGGAGCGATGACATTGACGATGTTTTGATCCATAGGAATAATTATTGTGTTTCTTGTTTGATCGGGGTTCCGCGCTTTTCCACCGTCGCCGGATTGTAGAGGTTGTAGAAAAGCTCCAGAATCTCATCGGTATTCAGCGGAACCGCGCGGAGGCCGATCTGATTCAGTCCGCTGATGACTTCGTCAACGCGCTGATTCAACTGCTCCAACGCTTCCGAGCCGGATTCCGATTTTGATTCCGTTTCAGCGGTTTTCGATTTGAACCATCCAAGCACCTTGTCGGCGACATCCATGCCCGCCTTCGGGAGATTGATGGGGTCGTACGGAACGGTGACGAAAAACGTCTTTTGCATGATGGCGTTCTGCGTGACAAAGGCTTTGATGAACTCGCGGTACTCCACAATCTGGTTTTTCAGCAGCTGGTTGGTTTCCTGATTTTCCCGATCCTCCAGTTTGGTGAGATATTCGTCGATATTCAGTTTCCGCGAGTGGATGAAGATTTCGGTTGAGAAGTTGAGTGTATTCAGGAAACTCTGGAAGGCGTAGGTGATGATACCCTGCTCCTCTTCGGACTTGAGCGCGAAGTTGGTGCCGGAAACCAGCAGGATGCGCCGGAGCGCCCCGCTTTTCAGGGTAACGACGCCATCGGTGATGGATTTGATATCGATAAATTGCTGTGTCGGCAGCGCTTCTTTCTTATTGGCCATACCCTAAGTATATAATTTCTAATGCCTAATATCTAATTTCCAATTCCTAGCGAGCGCTGTTTTCGCGGGACTTCTTGATGATTGCGATGAAAATAAGCTGAAGCTCATTCGCCTCTTTCCATAACTCTAGCGCCTCCTTTTTAGATTCAGGAAGCGCTTTTGCGATCATGCGCAGCCAATGCTGCGTTTCTTTTGATTCTTTCTTTGAAATTCCCAGCTTGTGCTCAAAGTCTTTTCGAGATTCTGCGCAGTCAGCTTCGCAATAATTTGCTCCGATGCTTGTCCCCGATCTGACGAGCTGGCTGATAAGCGGATTGGTAATCGTGCTTTTTGGTATTTCTTTACAAAAATCGATGATATCCTCTCCAAACCGTGCCGTTCTTTCTTCAAGGTCAAATCTCTTCTTTCCATGCCCATTGGATTCCATAATAAATTAGGAATTAGTAATTAGATATTAGTAATTTCCGTCAATTATCTGTAGTCGATCCGGCGGGCCATTTCGCGTTCGCCGGTGATCTTGCGCATCATTTCAAACCGTTCCTTGCTGCTTTTGACCTGATCCAAAATAGAGGGTCCGATCTTCTTTTCCCGTTGCGGCAGCGGGTTTTTGCTGGTGTTCAGCTGTTCGCGGAGATTCTCGATCAGAGACTTTGCGCTGGCGAGCGGCGATGGCGCATGCTGAGCGGGCATGTCGGGAAGCTTCTGTTCTTTCTCCTCTTTCTGCCAGATATAGAAACGCGGTTGCCAATAATAGACGAGTGCCGCGCTTAACGTGACCGCAAGCGGCCGGCCATTCACCTGGATGAAAGCCATCGCGACGGAGGCGGACATGATGATAAACGCGAGGAGAATCCATGGTACCGTCTGGAGGAAGAAGAAAAGTGCGAAACACAATGCGCCGCCGGCGGCGACGTAGAGGAACTGTTTGAGCGTCAGAGGGCCGACGATGCGGTCTTCGGTCTCGATGAATTGTGGAACCTGGAATTGCACGGAGAAATATCTAATTACTAATTTCTAATGACCAATGACTGATGACTAGTGACTTTCCTTGGGTCGAAGATCTACGGCGTTGTCGTCAATTTTTGCGAACCTGCGCAGGTCAACAGTATTTTCCTGTTCGGGTTCGGCTTTCGGCGTGCCCAGAACATTGAGCGGTGTCCGCAGATTACTGTAGTGAACGACGCGCTGCTGGGTGGTTGCCGGCTTCGGCGGATTCGGCGTCTGCAGCGGTACGGCATGAGTTTCCGCGGGCAGTTTGGGAGCCGGCGTTTTTGTTGAAACCGGGATGGCGCGCTCCGCCTGCATCGCCGCGCGGTCGGCCGCGGGAGTTTCAACCGATACCGAAATGGGCTTCGCAATCGTCCGTTCGGGCATCGGGGCCGACTGGTAGTAGTTCTGCACCTTCATCGTCAGGCTTTGCTTGATTGCGGACGGTCTCGGCTGTACAGCGGCAGCCGGAGGCTGCGGCACCGGTGGAGCCGGCGGAGTGAATGTCGGATTTTCCTGATGAAGGATAAACGGCGTTGCGGGCGGCTCGGGCATCCGCGGTTCCGGGACTTTCTTGACGATTTGCGGAAGCACGGCTGATTCTTCCTTGCTGGCCGGCCTAAATGTCAGCGGCGACATCGGTTTTTCGCCTGATAAAGACATCGGCTGCGGCTTGGTTTGCATCGGCGATTGCGCGGGTTTGGGTTGAGATGTCAGAGGGGCCGGCGGCGCGAACCGCGGCTTTGGCGGCAATGGCGCGGCGGCATTTGCCTGCTGATTTTGCACCTTCTCTTTCGGCTTCCCATAATAGATCAGCTTGGTTTCCAAACCGGTTTTTTCACGAAGTTCGTCTTGAATCGGACGCAAGGCGCGACGCTCAATCTCTTCAGCGATTGTTTTTGCGACGGAGAAATCAACGCCAAGTTCATTGCTTAATTCACCGATGAAATCCTGCGGCTCGATATCTTGGACGACGAGGCGGAGGATGAGGTTGGGCATGACAATCGTCTTTTCGTCACTGATGCCGAGTTTATTCTCGATATCAGTGATGATAAACACCAACTCTTCGGAAGAGAGCCATTGTCGTACCTTATCTGGAAGTTCGGCAAAGAGCTCGCCGATATTTCTTTGAGTTGTTAATGGATCTGCCATAGTTTATTCTTCTTCATCCTCTTTTTTGTTTTTCTTTCCTCTCTTGATAAAGGGCTCAAGATCCGAGGTGATGTATCCGGTCCATGCGGGACTCTTGGCCATGAAATTCAATTTTGAAGTGAGGTTGTTCAGGAGATTTCGTTCTTCATTTGAGAGTTTGCCAAGATTTCCATTCAGCAATTTTATCTGTTCTCCAAGCTTGGTGACCAAGAGGTCTTTGTCTTCGTGCTTCCGTTTTTCGCCGAATGCGGCTATGAAACCCGTCCGCACCTGCGCCATATATTCAGGGTTGGACGTAAATGATTCGGCCGAGATATTATCAATACTGTCCGCTGACACCCTTGAATAAGCCTTTGCCACCTCCTCTTTGCGCGCCTTCGTGATTTCTGCAGATGATTTTCCTTGCCACTTGCTTGAGGCGGGATTGACATTGTATTTTGCGAGTTCCGGATCCTTGGCGATGAGTTCTTTCGCGATCTTGCCTCCGCGATCAACCGCGGTCTGTGCAAAGCCATCGAAGTTGCTGCCAAGAGATTCTTTCGCATCTTTCATTTGGCCATTTTTCGCCATAGAAGCCATCCATGCGGCTCGTTCTACCGGATCGGTGATGCCGAGCATGGTGGTTCCGGCATTTGCCCGACCCTCCTTAGTTAATGAATCATAATGTTTCATAAGGTCGTCGACGCGCTTGTCCTGGGATTCGCCCAAGCGCTTACTGACATCTTGCGCGACATATCGAACACCCGGCATGCTTTGCACTAATTTACTTCCCGCGATTCTGTTGAGGTTTTCGTTAACAGTCCTGTTTGTCAATGCGGTGCTCGCTCTATTAATTAAGCCCGCTGCTCCGCGGTTGCCAAGCAGCGCTCCTCCTGTATAGGCGGCAGTACCGAGCATCATTCCTTTCACTTTGCCAGCGACCGAAAATCCGAAATCGGCTCCCGCAATCCCCATCTTTTGAGCCGTGTACATTCCGCCATAGAGGATGCCAAGTACCGAGAGCATCTGGCCTACAACCGATCCGAAGTTCTGAATCAGAAGCGCCATGGAGTCCGTGCCGTCGACCGCAAGGGCAGCCCCGGTTCCGGGGTGTTTCTGGAATGTCAACGCGATTTGGAGGGCGAGATAGATGAAGAATGAAACCGCGGGAGCGAAGAATACCCAGTGCATGAATTCATGCCACCATTTTGACCAATAGCTCTGCAAATCAGGCCAGATATAAAAAAGCCAGGCAATCGGCATGAGAATCAGCAGGAGAATAAGAGCGATATATCGTATAAAAAGCATCGCGGCGAGACTGAGCAGCGAGATTGCGGTGATAACCGTAAAGGTCGTCACGAAAGCCATCGAAGCGATAAACACAATGAACTTATTGATATCATTGGAAATTCCCTGGATGTTATCAGTGATTGTTTTTTGATCCGTTTTTTGAGAGAACAAAGTCTGCGCTTCAAAGGCGCCTGCGAGTTTCGGCCCGACCAACGCGAGATTATTTGGTCCTCCGGTTGCTTGCGCAAGAAAGAAATTTGTCATAATGCCGGAAAAATCGATAAAGACCCCGGCAATGACTAAGCTGAAGTTGATAAGCAGTGCGGCGGTAACCAGGCGCACCAGCACTTTTTTGGTTTGATAGCTTTCAATACGAAGAATAGTGGTGAAGGCGAGGAAAATGATCACAAGGACAAAGCCGAGATTGGCAAGGTCGCGTGAAAGTACCCACCCGGT
Organism: Patescibacteria group bacterium; assembly: GCA_028865335.1. Classification (GTDB taxonomy): domain Bacteria; phylum Patescibacteriota; class Minisyncoccia; order UBA6257; family 02-FULL-45-10c; genus REEB48. The sequence continues at coordinate 9,259 of JAGWKK010000026.1, forward strand.
TTGGACGCTGATGCTGGTTAGGACCTGACTATTCAGGTCGAGTGCCCAATTCGTTAGTGTTCCGCCAAGCGTTACAAACCACGCTGCGATAAAACCGATAATATAAAAGATGTAGGCGATCACCTTTGAAATTGCCGGCAATGAACTATCCACAAGTGTTCCTACGGTACTTGCCGCGACGTTGCTCAATAAGCCCGCGGCATGCGCAGATGGTGCGGCGCTAAACGAAGCGACCGATGTGAGGAGGGCTATGAATCGTATATAGTTTTTACGCATTGACTTCATATAGTGTATTTTAGCCGGTCGGCGTAGAAGTTGAAATTACATTCGGACACGACTGAAGCTGGGCTTGGATATTGGGCATGTTTGCCGATACATTGTTCTGGATGGTGAAGAGCTGGTTCTGGGCGTCGGAGATTGCCGTCGAAATACTTGACGTGTCATTCGCCGATGAAGCAGCGGTTTGCGCGAGTTGGGTAAGAGAGTTGAGATTGGTCTGGGTGATGCCGGTGTTTGCCTGGACCTGCGTTGAGCTTGCGGCATTGTTATTCAGGAGATCGATGAAGGTCTGGTTGTCATTGAATTGAATCTGTAGCGTGGACAAAAGATCTTGCTCTTGCTGGAGCTGCGGTACGCTTGAAATACCCTGGCATACTGCCAATTGCTGAAGTGCATCAACGTACGGAGTCTGCGCCGCGATGCTTTGCGTGAGAATATCACTCAGCTGGTTCCGGAGATCAAGTGGTTGCGCCGCGATTGCCTGAGATCCCGTCTGGTAGCCATTGTAGACGGCGCCTTCGGCATTGACCGATGCTTCGCAGGCGGTGAAGGCGTCCCCGTCGAGGCCGGCACAGGGAAGAACCGGATTGATGGTTGCGCCTTGAGTTGCGTTGGCAACAAGCCCCTGGATGCCGCCGATGGCGACCTGGGTTAGTTTGTTTGTTGCGGCATTAAATATTGCAGTGAGGTAGGGCGTAAGGAGGTCATTCGAATTAATGATCCGAAGATAGGGAACGTCTGAAATGCTTGTGGTAAGCGCCTTTGCTGCAACTTCTCCCGGCGTGGTGATGGTGCAATCCTGGCGATAGCGCGCTCCGGTATAAGTTGATACTGCGTTGCCGGCCGGACCGACGGCATTCCCGCTGCTGTCCAAAGTGCCGTTCGGATCCTGAACCAAGGAACATTTTTTAAATGAGAGGAATCCTTTGCCGGCAACTGCTTCATTGGTAGCGGCTTCTTTTGCGGCGAATTCAGCCTGGGTTTGCGCATCCAGTCCCATGATTACCGATCCGTAGAAGTTATTGCGCGGATACCATACTTCCTGGTATGCGAGCCAGCTTCCGTTCTGGAAATCCGCCATGAAGTTGTTGATATTCCCGATGATCTGGTTTAGGGTACACGTTTCCTGGGTGAATGGCCCGTGTACTGGAGCGAGCGCCAGCTGTACCTGGAGATTGAATGGCGAACACAGGAAGCCAGCGCCGATTTGTTGTACAAAAGCTCCTGCGGCGTCATTTTCTGCATTCGCGATAAATGCATTCCAATTAGGTATGATGGCCCCCTTTCCCCCGTTATTGATCCATGCGATTACAGCATCGGTGAGGCGGTTAAGGATTGCGTTTTTAAGAACGGCAAGCGCTGTCGCTTTCGCATACTCAAGTATGGTCTGCGACCAGGACTTGATGCTATTGCCTGCGGTGACGGATTGTTCCAGGGATTGTAAGTTAGCTTGGCCAGATTGGTGGAGATAGAATGCTATCGTTCCCGGATCGGTGTTCAAGTCTACCGTGACCGGAAGTCCCGCTTCGGCAACAGCTGGTCGGAGCGTCGCCGAAATCGGCGCGAGAACCATTCCGATCAGAATAAAGACGATGATCGATTTTGCCGCCGCTGCATTGTGGAAGAATCTATTCATGGAATTAAGCCGATGCTTTTACAAAATTACTGAATTGAGTATTGAAATCCGCGAATTCCTGATCCACTTTTTGCAATTCAGGGGCTACGAAGGCCGTGGTGATCGGATCGTCATTGTAGTTCGCGATCGCCGAAAGGATATTGAATTTCTTGGTCAGGAGAGTCAGTTCGGTTTTCTGAATATCCAAAGCAGATGACGGGACGCTGAGCGCATAAAATGCCCCTATCGCGTTTTTGTATGCCGGAATAAAGAGCGAGACCTGGTCTAGTGTCGGCGAGCCGGTGACTGCGCTTGCCGGAATATTCTGCGCCGCATCTGTAACGATCTTCTCAAATTGCGCGATATAAGTCGAAAGTGCCGCTTTGCTGTTGTCGTTGGAAACGCGCAGGTCGGAATCCTTGATGACCGGATTCAGGATTGAGGGGTCGAATTTTTGCGCTTCTTCAGTGAGTAGTTGTTGGCTGATTGCGTTCGCGTCGGGAACGGCGATCTGAGGCTGGCCCGACGAGGTGTCCGGACCATTCGGATTCGCGGCTGCAATCTGCTGAGTCAGGTTCTGTGTGAAATCCTCGGTGAGGTTTGTCGGAGTTTGACCGAGTGATGACGGCGCCGCTGAAGGCTGCTCGACGAACGGATGCGCCGAATCGATGTTCGTGTTCTGTTCGGGAGTGACGACCGCTGTCTGCGGGGCCATTGTCGCATTGCGCACCACAAAATACGCCCCGGCTATCCCGAGCATGAGAATTGCGGATGCAATGACTAATTTGTTCATGAAAAACGATGCCTATCGCCCTTATGCAGAGCGCTTTTTGCTCTGTATTTGACAAATAAGTACCTGATACTATTATATAGCGTTCTTTCCCGTGAAGACAACGGCTGCGGGTGTATAACTTGCGTTCGGATCATCTCTTTCGAGAATCGGGGTTCATCCGCTTCTGCGGCGGATGACCCTTGCGCCTCATGCCGCTGAGTCGCTCTACGGCGACGCCGAGCTCAGCAGCGCTCCGGCACCTGCCTGCCGGCAGGCAGGGTTTTCCCGATGCAATAAGTCCTCGCTTATGAGAAGGATGGGAATATTATAAGAGGTTTTGCGATAAAGAGAATATTTGATCCACCGAAAGATTCTGCGGGCGGGATTGAGGGTCGAGACCGAGGGATTCAAGTGCTGATTTTATTTTCTCCTGCGGGAGGTCGAGGCCTTCGCGGAGGTTGTTGAAGATGGTTTTTCGCGGCTGTTTGAAAATGACATGGACGAAGCGGTAATACGACTCCGTTTCTTTCGCGGCGAGTTGCGATCCTTTCGTCACGAGCTCGATGACGGCGGAATGCACTTCCGGCGCCGGATCGAAATCGGCCGGCGAAAGAGTGAAGAGTGTTTTCGGGTCCGCCCAGGCCTGCGTTGCGGCCGCGAGGAGATTCATGTGCGGCGGATGAG
>JAGWKK010000027.1 GCA_028865335.1 Patescibacteria group bacterium
CTTCGCGTGAAAATTCCGCCGGAGTGAACGGTTTCGGCGCCTGCATCGTTCCTCCTCCCTGCTTCAATCCCTCCATATCTGATTTCATGGTGCGCAACGTGATTTCCGGCGGCGGTGGCGGCGGCGGAGGCGTCGGACGACTTGGCTGTGCCGGTGGGAATCCTGCCGGCTGTTGGTTATTTCCCAAAGGTGAATTATTGTCCATACCGGGTAGTGAATCTGCGATGTTTATTCGCAGAATTTAACACGAAATTAATTATGTTTTTCTTATATAAATAGTGACCTTAATCTGTCGGATAGATACTGTGCGAATAAAGTCAAATTCTTATCGCAGATCTACTACCCGGCATAACTTCAGTATACCATATCGGATAATCGGGAATAAAAAACACAACCCATAGATGCGGGTTGTGTTTTTCTTTTCACCTTCTTCAGCCGAGCGGGATTAGCCGTTCAGCTGTTTGATGGAGAGGCCCACTTTGCCGTTGTCCATCTTGACGATCTTCGCTCGCACGAAATCGCCCAATTTGACGACGTCCTCCACCTTCTTCACGAAGCCGTTCTTCAGCTCGGAAACGTGGATCATGCCGTCATGGCCCGGTGCGAATTCCACGATCGCGCCGAATTCAAGGACTTTGACGACGGTTCCTTCCACGATGTCGCCGACGTGGTACTCCTTCATGATGGACTGCACGCTGTCCAATGCCTTCTTCCCGATTTCCTGGGTTGCGGCGGTGATGAATACGCGGCCGTCATCTTCGATGTCGATGGAAGTCGCGCCGGTCGCTTCAATGATGCCGTTGATGACTTTTCCGCCGGGACCGATGAGTTCACCGATGCGCTCCGGGTTGATGGTGAGCGAGATGATGCTCGGTGCGTACGGGGAAAGTTCCTTGCGCGGAGCCGAAAGGGCGCCGGTGATCGTCTTCAGGATGTGCAAACGCGCGTCGCGCGCCTGATCGAGCGTCTTGCGGAGCATCTCGATCGTGATGCCGTTGATTTTGACGTCCATCTGGATGGCGGTGACGCCGCTGTCGGTGCCTGCCGCCTTGAAGTCCATGTCGCCATGGTGGTCTTCCGGACCTTGGATGTCGGTGAGGACTTTGAATTTCTCACCCGATTCATCCAGCATCAGACCCATCGCGATACCCGCTGCCGGTTTGCGGAGCGGAACGCCGGCATCCATCAGTGCGAGACCTCCTGCGCAGACGGTCGCCATGGAGGACGATCCGTTGGAGGAAAGGATTTCGGAGACGAGGCGGATGGTGTACGGAAATTCTTCCTGGGACGGAATCAATGCGCGCAATGCTTTGTGCGCGAGATTGCCGTGGCCGATTTCGCGGCGGCCCGGACCGCGGAACGGACCGACTTCACCGACGGAATACGGCGGGAAGTTGTAGTGCAGCATGAAACGGCGCTTGCCGGTGAATTCGATGTTCTCCACCAATTGCTGGTCGCCCGGCGCGCCCAGCGTCGCCACGGAGAGCGACTGGGTGTTGCCGCGGACGAAGAGTGCGGAACCGTGCACGCGCGGAAGCAATCCCGCTTCGGCATGGAGTTCGCGGACTTCATCCAATCTGCGCCCGTCCGGACGCTTTTCCTCTTTCAGGACTTTTTCGTGGACGAGGTCGTTGATTTCCTCTTCAAAGAGAACGTCGGATGCTTCCAGGGCCTTTTCATCGCGGCCTTCCAGTGTGAGCATGTCCTTCATCTCTTTCTTGAGCTGGTTCAGGTGTTCGTACATCTCGGTCTTGGTCGGATGGAACACCGCCTTTTCCAATCTGCCGTCGAGGAATTTCTCGATCTGTTTCTTCAGCTGTTCATCCGGCAGCGCCAGATAGACATCCTGCTTCTTCTTGCCGATTTCCTTCACGATGGATTCCTGCCAGGCGATCAGTTTCTTGATTTCCACCTGCGCTTTTTCAAATGCCGTGACGACATCGGATTCCTGCGCTTCATCCCCTTCCAATTCGATCATGTTCAGGCGCTCCTTGGTTCCGGCGACGAACGCGTCAAACGTGAATTTGCGCGATTCGAGATCCGGCATCGCCGGGTTGAAAACGAAATCCTTCGCGTCCGCGAACTGGGTGACTTTCACGCCTGCCACCGGGCCGCCCCATGGCACGGACGAGATCGCGAGCGCGGTCGATGCGGTCAGCAGCCCGACAAAATCCGGATCGGTTTCATGATCCAGCGTCAGGACCGTGACGACCACCTGCACTTCGCGGCGCATCGCCTGGTTGAAAAGCGGGCGGAGGGTGCGGTCGATCAGACGGCCGCTCAAAACGGCGTCATCGGACGATTTTCCTTCGCGGCGCGTGAAACGGCTGCCGAGGATCCTGCCCGTGGCGTAGAATTTCTCTTCATAGTTCACCATGAGCGGGAAATAGTCCTTTTCGACATCTTTCTTGCTCATGACGACGGTCGCGAGAACGGTGGTTTCACCGTAGCGCCCCAATACCGCGGCATCAGCCTGGTCGGCCATGCGCGACACTTCCATCATCAGCGGTTTTCCGGCAAACTCCGTCTTGAATTGTTTTTTATGTAAGTCCATAGTGTATGTTTTTATTGGTTAGTAATTATATTTGAGGCGCTCTCGGTGCCCTTCGCTGGGGCATCCGTCCCATCCGTCTGCTTCGCAGGATGACGCGGGGCAGTTTCTCGATATCGATGAATTCGTCGGCCGCTTCTTTGATCTTTCCTGAAGCGCTCCGGCCGAATGCCGCGACCTCCACCGTCTTCCCCCTCCCGACGTGGAGATATTCCACCAGCGGGATGAAGTCGCCGTCGCCGGTCACGAGGATGACGACATCCAGCGGATCCGACATGCGGATGGCGTCCACCGCCATGCCGACGTCCCAGTCGGCTTTTTTCTGTCCGCCGGCGAAGATCTGGAGATCTTTGCTGCGGAGCTCGAAGCCGCTTTTTTCCAGTGCGTCAAAAAACGCCGCTTCGCCTTCGGCGGTTTCACTTTTCACGACGTATGCATAGGCGAGGACCAGATTGCGTCCTGCGACGAGCTCCTTCATGAGCTCCTTATAGTTCACGCGCGCGTGATACAGGTTTTTTGCGGAGTGATAGAGATTCTGGATGTCCACAAAAATCCCCACTCGCTGATCTTTTCTTTTCACAAAAGGTGTACGGAAGACGTCTCCCGATACAAATTCACACAAATAGCGCCGAACTGCTCAGAACTATTTGTATGGATTCGTACACGGAGTGCTTTCCGCGGTTAATTATTTTTTCAGTCCCAATTTTTTAATGGTAGTATTGTAGGCCTTCTCGTCGTTCTCCGCGAGATAATCCAACAACCGCTTCCGCTTGCCGACCATCTTCAACAACCCCCGGCGGGAGTGGTTGTCCTTGCGGTGCTTCTTCAGATGAGCCGTCAATTCCTCGATGGATTTGGTCAAAAGCGCAACCTGAACCGCCGGCGAGCCGGTGTCGGTGTCGTGCATTTTGAACTCCTTTGAGGCGTTCAGTTTCTGTCGGGTCGTTAACATAAGTATTTATATACTACACTACTTTCGGGGAAAATGCAAGCCCCGTCCATGGGTATGAAAAAACGGCCGATGCGTCGGCCGTTTGCTTCTTATCCGAAGAGATGGTGAATGTCGTTGAATGTTCCGAACAGGAATGCAAGCAAGAATAGTGCGATGCCCAATATTTGCGCCTTCTGCTTCATCTCTCTGCTGATCGGCCGTCGGAGCACCATCTCGATGCCCAAGAACAGTATGCGACCGCCGTCGATCGGGTAGACCGGAAGCAGATTCATGAATCCGATGGCGATATTGAGAACCGCCGTGATATAGATGAAGTTCGCGAGTCCGTCTTTGACTGCGCGGTAGAGTATCTGGAAGATCCCTATCGGCCCGGCGACCTGCTTCGAGAGGTTTTCATCCGGGTTTGATGCATGATGTCCGGGCACTGCTTTGTGGAAGAGTTTCCCGAAGAATTCGATCTGGGTTTTCAAAAGATAGTATGTCATGCCGCAGGATGTTTCCAGGGCTGGCAGCGCTTTCATCCGCATGGTTTCATTGCCCGGACCCACGCCTATCATCCATCTCCCGTCTTTGCGCGTTGGCGAAATGGAGAGCGAGATCTCCTTTCGGTCTCTGAGGATTTTCACCCGGATGGGTGACCCATCATCCCTCAGCACTGCTTCGACGAAGTCGTACCAGGATTTCATCTCTTTCCCGTTGAGGGCGAGAATGCGATCCCCGGTTCGAACGCCGGCCATTTGCGCAGGGGCATGGTCGATGACGGTTGCTATTGTCAATGTCGGCGAATCGTATCCGATAAAGTGGGCTACGCAGAAGAAAAGCAGCGTGCCAAGCAGGATGTTTCCCGCGCCACCGGCCGCGATGATGGCTATCTGCTTCCAGCGGGCCTTGGACTCGAGGGATCCCTGGACCCATGCGGGGTTCCGAAAATCATTCGCCTCCCGAATTTCTTCTTCGGTGAGCAGCTTCACATATCCGCCAAGCGGAAGCGCCGAGATGGCGTATTCCGTTTCGCCGATCCGTTTCGTGACCAGCGGCTTCCCGAAGCCGATGGAATAGCGGAGCACTTCGACCCCGAACAGCTTTGCGGCTATGAGATGGCAGAATTCATGAAACGCGATGATGAAGCCGAACACCAGAATCGTCGCGACAACGCCGAGGAGGATGGTCCCCATGCGACACCTTTTCCGTTTTCAAAGATTAGACTAAGTCTAGAGAGGAATGGGGTCGGTGTCAATGAAAAACAAGAGGAAGTATCCTGTCGCACAATATCCGGATGGCGTATAATAAATGTATGAACGAGATCGAACAGACATTGAAGGATTATCTGGATTATCTGGAAGTTGAGAAAAACCGCTCGGGGAAGACGCGGGAGAATTACGAACGCTATCTGCGGGCATTCATCCGCGATGCGGGCGTGGCGCGTATCGCCGACATCACGCCGGAGGCGATCAAGCGGTTCCGGGTGGCGCTCGCGCGGAACGAGAAGCATCTCAAGAAGAACACCCAGACCTATTATGCGATCGCGATCCGGAATTTCCTGAAGTATCTGGTGAAGAATGATTACGACGCGTTGTCGCCGGACAAGATCGAGTTGCCGAAAATCCCCCGACGGCAGATCGATATCATCGAATACGCGGACTTGGAGCGGTTTCTGAGCGCGCCGCCGCAGAACACGTTCCGCGGACTGCGCGACCGGGCGATTCTGGAAATGCTGTTTTCCACCGGCCTCCGTATTTCGGAGCTGTGCAATCTCGACCGCTACATCAATCTGGATCGCGGCGAATTCACCGTCCGCGGGAAGGGAGAAAAGTTGCGCGTGGTGTTCCTTTCCGACCGCGCCCGCGCCGCCATCCGGAATTATCTGGAGAAACGGAGCGATGCGCTGGAATATCTGTTCGTAAGTTTGTCCAAACAGACCTCGGCCCTGAAGGCGCCCAAGGTCTTGGGGAAGATCACGCCGCGTGCGGTCCAGCGGCTGGTGGAGTTCTATCGCCGCAAGGCGGGCATCGCGAAGCGGATCACGCCGCATCAGATCCGACACCAGTTCGCGACCGACCTCCTCGTCAACGGCGCCGACCTCCGCTCAGTGCAGGAACTGCTCGGCCACAGCAATATTTCCACGACCCAGATCTACACTCATCTGACGAATAAGGAATTGAAGGACATCCACAGGAGTTTCCACGCCCGCCGGAGAAAAGAGGGATAGGACATAATTTGACATATGCTATATGACATGGTAATATAGACATTGCTGTTCTTTTATGCCGCAAGGAGGAGTATGAAAACGATGACGAAGAAGGGAAGCAAGTGGGCGGCTCCGTACGTGCCCTCTCCGATCGTGGACCTGATCCCGACTCCGGAGCAGCTGGACGCGATCCTCCCGACGCTGCGCTCGGCCAAGCACACGCCCGTGTGCCGCCGCTGCAAGGGCTTCAAGCACCCCGGACGGTGCGTGACGAAGTTCTCGGCATCCTGACGAAGAGGCGCCCAGGGCCCGACCGGTAACGGTCGGGCCCTTTTTGATAAAAATAACCCCTTGCGAGGTTATCAGGTAAGAAGGATCCGCCAGATCGAATCGACGGAGGCATGGACGAGGATCGGGACCGCGAGCGTGTTCGCTTCCAGGAATGAAAGTCCATACGCGAGTCCCGCGATGAGCGCCATGCCGACGTATGACCAGTTGGGGAAGTGCCCCCCGCCGGTGATGTGGGTATAGATCGTCGCGAAAAGGACGGTGGTGACGGCGAGCGCCGCTTTGTCATGCATGACCCGCCGGCAGAGATTCAGGATGATGCCGCGGAAATAGGTCTCTTCGACGGTGGCTACCAGCAGATAGCCGCTGATGGTTTCGCAGACATATTTCGTATCGAGGTGCGGACTGAATTTCAGGAAATGGATCAGGAATCCGAGCGGAACGAGTATGATCAGGAGGGCGGCTATCCACGCGAATGCATCCTTTGTTTTCTCCAGCGTGATAAAAAGCCAAAGCGGGATATTCCGCCTGATGCCGTACCAGTGAGCGAGCAGGACGCAGAGTGTCGCCGAGACGACGTAGCCGTTCGCGATGCCGATGGTGTCGGCGAGATAGGATTGCCAGAACCCGGTATTGAACAGTTCCCATGAGCAGAGCAGGAACAATGCGTCCCAGAGATTCGGCTGTTTCTTCCGGTCTGTTTTCAAGATGCAGGTGACGGAAAGCGCGACGCTTGCCCAGAAAATGATCGCAAGCCGGTACGCGACGATCGCCGAGATGATCGTATCGAAGAGGTGCATATCGCCTCCTGTTTGTCGCTGCTGTGATAGTATCGCTCCACTTCTTTTTTTGCAAGAGTCTTTTGAGTCGTGGTTATCGTCTCTTGTGCTCTCGAGAGCCTGCCTATCGGCAGGCAGGTATTTGTCTCCCTTCGGGAGATCTCCCGAAGGGAGAAACCTCTTCATAAGTTTGTGCTGGGGGTGGGACTCGAACCCACATGCCTTGCGGCGCTAGCTCCTAAAGCTAGTGCGTCTGCCAGTTTCGCCACCCCAGCGGCTTTCCTATAGATAGTATATATAAGTATCCGGTCTTTGACAAATAGAAATTCTTATGATACCATATAGGTAGTCAAAGTTCCGCACAAGCGGGACGGTTGTAAACAGAAAAAGAAAGGAGAGTCACATGAATCTGATAGCGGGAGCGCTGCTGTTCGTATGCAACCACGCGCTGGCGATCCTCATCCTGGGGGTGCTGGCGTGGGGCGTGCCGCGGGCGACGGATTTCGTCCTGAGCTGCCTCTACGAGGTGCCGGTGGATCAGCCGATCGCGGTGATCAAAAGGCGGTTCGGGAAGATCGTGGAGGTCTACACCGGAAAGGGGTGGATCGTCCTGGTCCCGAAGATGCACACGTATGCGATCGTGACCCAGAAGATGTTCCAGGTGGATCTGGTGGATCTCGAGGTCATCACTCCTGACGAGGTCAGCATCAAGATCGATGCGACCTTGCAGATGATACCTGACACCTCCAAGGAGAACGTTCTCAGGTTCTTCGAGGCTGGTCAGATCGACGGGGTTCGTGAGCACTTGATCCCGGTCATCAGCCAGGAGATCCGGCAGTGGGCCAGCGATCCGAAGGAGCCGCCGCAGACCTGGCAGGAGGCGAAGGGCGCGACGGATGTGCTCAGCGAACGACTCAAGAAGAAGATCGTCGAGCACTGCCAGGGTGTGGAGTGTCCCGAAAAGTTCGGGACGCTCCTGCCCGAGTACGGCGTCATTCTTCGGAACACCACGATCGGCAAGATCCTTCCGGCCACTGATGAGCTTCGGAAGCAGAAGGAGCGTCAGGCGATCGAAGAGGAAGAGCAGAAAGGCGAGCTTGTGGACACGATGACGCGCATCAAGCAGGCAAAGCTGCTGAGCGACGAACTCGGCATGCCCATATCCGAGGCGGTGGAGATAGTGTATCGGAACGGGCAGATCATCAGCGGCCATGGCGGTGCCTTCAACGTGAGCGGTATCGGGATAATCCCGGCACTCGCTGCGGCGAAGCAAGCGCTGAGCGGCGACGACAAGTCGTCCGGAGGAAAGTCATGAGCTCGGACAACAAGGAGAAGGAAGTCAAGCTGAAGAAGGCGTTCGACGGGTCTCCGGTGACTGCCGTGGGCGATAAGATCGCCTACGCGCTGATCGGTATCGCCGTCGTCTTCTTCCTGGTGTCGAGAGTCACGATGCCGCATTGGTCGCAGAGCTCTCCGTACCAGGCCGTGGCCGCAACGAAGGCGAAGAAGCGGCATCTGCGGAGGAAGGATCCTCCCGTGTGCGCGGACGCGGCGTCGTATGCGATCAAGGAGAACGGGATTTCGGTTCCGGTGTCTCCTGACTGCATGTCGGGGCTCGTCTTCCCGAATCTTCCTCGGGGGCGTCTGATGAAGGCGACCTTCCCCGGCGAAATCAGGGTCTGCCTGTGGAATCACGACCGATGCGTGGGGTGGCTCCATACTCCGCGCCTGCCGACTCCCGACTACCATGAGGTAGGGTTGAGGGGGATGCCGCACTATCGCGCGTTTCGGCTGATCGGCGATCCCGGGTACGCGATACTCGAGGTCGTTCCCGAGCATGGGTGAACGCAAAGGGCCTGTTACACGAAAGTGTAACAGGCCCTTATTTTTTTTCTTTTACGAAACCGATTAGAGCTGCAAAATGCTCTGCACGATGTAGCGGATGCTACCGGCAAGCAAGGCGACTGTAATCGCAACGATGGAATAGATCAGCTGCTCCTTCGCCTTCGCGACGCGCTCCTCGGTTCCTTCGGCGCCGAGATACAGATACGCGGCGTAGAAGAGCGAGAGAATCGCGGCAACGAAGAACAATCCCGTGATCCAGTTCACCAGGCTGACGATGATGCGCGTCACGTCGTTGATAGATTGCACATTGGTCACCGGCGCCCCCGTAACGGTCGGAATCTGCTGTGCGAACGCCGCAAGCGGGAGTAACAAGGTTCCTGCAGTAGTGAGATATTTTTTCATACGAAATGGAATGATTCAGTAATTACGTAGGTTACTCAATCATCCGTTGATTTCGACCTTTGGTCTTATAGTTAAGTATAAATGCTGTCTGGATTTCTGCCAAGTCGGGACTTATTGAGAGATGTGAGTCCTAGGACTTCAGGAAATTCTGGATGATGATCTCGATGCTCTTGGAGAGAAGGATCAATGCGTATCCGACGACGGCCCAGGTGAGGGTGTGTCGTCCCTCGGTCACCTTCTCGGGGTCACCACCCGCCATGAGGAATTTGTATGCTCCCCAGACGATCATCGCCGGCAGGATGGCGATGGATGCGATGTAGATGAGCCAATCCACGAGTTTGCCGATTAGGTCGGGAATGGTGGAGGTGTTTCCCAGTGGATTCGGAAGTGTTATGGATTGGCTATTGCCGGTTGGCGGATTCGCCGGAAATACGAGAACATTCCCCGTCTGATTGGTCGATCCGGAGTCAACGGTAGGGTTTGCCTGTGCCGGCTGATTTATGGCGGCGAATGCCGGCCCGGTTAACAGCACGCTGAGTGCGATTGCGCATCCGGCAGTGATCATGATTGATTTCATAATTTTAGTATGTGCATTGAATGGTATTCCACGGAAGCTTCGAGGGCGATCCGGTCAGGATCTGGATGATGGTGCCGAGCACAAGCCAGGCGGTGAGCATGATGACGAGGCCGGTGACGGCGGTGGTCATGATTTTGCGCCCTTCTTTGACGCGCTCCTCGGATCCTCCTGCGGTCATTATAACAAACGCGCCCCAGGCGATAAACAGGCCGACGAGCGCGAATCCCGCCTGCAGCATGAAATTGATCAGGTTCTTGACGAGCTGGAGGGCGTCGCAGAGTGTGCACGCCGCCTGTCCGGGATTTCCGCACGGTACGAGACCTTGGGCGAAAGTGATGTTGGCGAGAATGAAGGAATAGCCGACCGCCGAATATATTTTCTGAAGCTTCGTCATATATCTTAGTATAGAGCGCCTTTACGAATAAGTCATTAGGCACGAGGGTAAGTCACCAGTTATAGGGCATTAGTCATGAGTCGGGGGTTCAGGGTCTTTTTCGCGACTGAATGACCAATGACTTTATGACTTTTACTGCCCTCGTGCCTGAATAAGCTGGGTGACCTGGTGTTCGGCCTGCACAAGCGCGTCCTGCGGCTGCAGCTGTTTGGTAGTGACCGCGGAAATCATCTGGGAAAAGATATCCCGGATTGCCGGCTTGTTGATTTCCGACCAGCTGTGCGCGGAAAGCGCCTGCTGCGCGAAGACGCCGAGGTTCGGATCATTCGCATATTTCTGGATCAGGGTCCGGAGTGCCGGCGGATGCTGGGTCGCCTGCAGGTACTGCTCCGCCGGTGTTTCGTTGGCGGTCAGATACAGGATAGCGTCCCATGCCCAATCAGGATTCTTGCTGTTCTTGGTGACGGCAAGTCCCCAGTAGTCGGCGACATTCACCGCTTTCTGCGCGCCGGTCGGCTGCGGCATCGGCGCGACTTTGAAGTTCAGATACGGATTCTTGTTTTTGATGGTATTGAGCTCGGACTGGTAGGCGAAAATCATCGCGGTATCCCCTTTCGCGAAACTGTCCAGTGAATACGGAAGCGAATCGTTCCAGGTGTAGTACGTGTTCGACGGATCCGAGAACTTGGTATAGAAATTGAGCGCATCCAGTCCCGGGATCGTGTTGCCGACGTTGGCGGAGAATGTCGCCTGGGTTCCCGCGGAATTCGTCATCTGAGCCCCCGCCTGCAGCATGAGGAGCGAGAGGAGGTCGCCGGCATTATCCACTGTCTTGCCCGATCCTCCGATCGCGACAGCGGGCTTGGTGATTGCGCCGCTTGCATCTTTCTGGAGCAGTTTCGGAATCAGGTTCTGCAGATCCAGCCAATCCTGCGGCGCGAGTGCGATGCCGTTCTTATCGAAGGTATCCTGGTTATAGACAAGCGCGAGTGTGTCGATGTAGAGCGGCAAGGCATATACGCTCTGTTTTCCGGTGGAGTCAGTGCCGACGAAATCCTGCGTGATGACGGATGGGAACAGTTTGTCCAGGTTGACTGCCGACATCTGCGCATCCGTCGCGGGAACGATCTTGTCATAATGCTTCGGCAGCCATGAGCTGTGGAACATGGCGATATCCGGACCATTGCCGGCGGCGAGCGCGTTCAGAAGGTCCTGTTCGTAGGTTGTCGGATCGTGCTGTTCGTAGCTGATATGGACGTTGGTCCGGAGGTTTTGGTAGAGCGCGATGACATTCTGCATCGTCGGACGGTCCTCAATTCCCCATATCGTCAGCGTCACCTGCGGCGCCTGTTGCGTCGCGGTCCGCGTGAAGGGAAGAATGCCGGTGAAGATACCCGCCAGCAGGAGGACTACAAAAACCACCGAACCGATCATGATGAGTTGAACGCGCGTGAAGTTCATACCGGGTAGTGAGTCTGCGATACTCTTCGCAGCATTTAATGATTCTGATGAATAGTTATACTTGCAACTACATTATTACTCTCAATGACAGATAATATCTTGCGAAGAGGATTAAATGCCCATCGCAGATCTACTACCCGGCATATATATAGTATACAAGATTCCATTCATTTTTGACGAATGATCGGTTCGGGAAATGGCGGCGTTGCTTGTAATATTCTTTTGATTGAGTACTATAAAGCAAGCACCACGATGACAGCTTTTGGAAAACCGCAGAAACGGGAGGGCGTATGAGCGACCTGATGAAGGCGATAGACGATGACATGAACGCATACGTGGAACTCTGCCGGCGGTACAACGAGGAGGTCCGGGACAAGGATTCCAGCCCCGACTGCTACGGCAAGCACGCGAAAGCCCTCAAAGCAAGGGCGGAGAAGGATGAGAAGCGCTGGGCCAGGAACCGCCGCGGATCATAACCGCTGAAGATGTCCGCCATCAGTATGGCGGATTTTATTTTTACGCAACAAAAAAACACGGACGAATGTCCGTGTTTTTCGTTTTTACATGCAGATCACGCCGATGACTTTGTCTTTATCGGCGACGTTCATGATGCGGACGCCCTGGGTGGCGCGGCCGCTTTCCCGAACGCTTTCGAGCTGGGTGCGGATGATCTGGCCTTTCGCGGAGAGCGCCAGAATTTCCTTCTGCTCAGAAATGATGAGAGATGAAATGACGGCGCCCGTTTTCGGAGTCACTTTGGATGTCTTGATGCCGGATCCGCCGCGACCCTGGACTTTGTATTCGGAGAGCGGCGTGCGCTTGCCGAACCCTTTTTCCATGACGGTGAGGATCTGTCCCTTTTCACTTTCCTTGGTGACGATATTCAGGGAAACGACGGCGTCGCCTTTGCGCAAGCGGATGCCGCGTACGCCCGACGTCGCGCGTCCCATGGAGCGGAGCTGGGATTCCTTGAATCGGATCGCCTGGCCTTGCGCGGTGGTCAGGATGACCTGATCATTGCCGGACGACAGACAGACCCACTGCAAGCCATCTCCTTTTTTCAGATTGATGGCGATGATGCCGTTGCGGCGTACGTTGGCGAAATCCTCCAGCGGCGTCTTTTTGATCATGCCGTTCTTGGTCACCATGACGAGGAAGCCCGGAATTGA
>JAGWKK010000028.1 GCA_028865335.1 Patescibacteria group bacterium
TCCTGCGCAGGAAATTCAGATACAGACCAAGAGCTCTTCCGATGAACAGGCTGCTGACCGAAATGAACTCGGTCGCATACCACACCTGGTGCCATGTCACCGATCTTCCCGTCAGAAATGCCGAAACGAAGATGATGGGGATATAGCCGAATACCTGGACAACCGTTACCGAAATCGTATCCGCCAGAAATTCCGGCTTTATCCATTTCCGTCCGACGTCCACGCAGATACCCTGCAGTCCGCCGGTAGCGACATTTCCCGGAATGGAAAATGCCCGGTTGATCGCCATCTGCATCCAGGTCATCCCCACCCACCAGTCAAGCAGGGCGCCCAATACCAGCGAGAAGGAAACCAGGGCCAATGTGTCGACCCAGAATTTCTTCCGCTTCGACGGCTCCCCCATGGGATGCTCCCGTTTCTTCGGAATTCAATGCTGTTCTACAGTGTACCCGACTGCTCGTCCGAAGTCGAATGCATATATTGAAAAAAGCCGCCCCTTTACGGAGCGGCGCAGGCTGCGATCACCAGAACTTCATGATGAAATGGATGGCGACTCCGAAGACGGTCGCATACCAGATCAAAGCGAAGAAAACCTGTATTTCGCTCTGCACTCGGGTATACTATATTTATATGAACTGGAAATGGAGTTGGATGCTCATGATCGTTCTCGGCGTCGCTTTCGCCGGCACGGTCATGCTTTTTTCCAATGACTACGAGATCGGCAGTGAAGCGGCGGCAAAACCGCAGCTCGATACGACCGCCTACGACTTGAAGCTGCTCGCGCTCGCGCATACGGCAACCACGACTGCTTTCTATTCTTATTTCCTGACCGGCACGACCACGGCCAGCACGACGCCGAAAATGAAACCCTGGCCCGTCAAACAGGCATATCCGGAATACGGCGCACTCCTGCCGTTCAACCGCATCATCGCCTATTACGGAAACTTCTCCTCAAGATACATGGGCGTACTCGGCGAATACCCCGAAGACACCGTCCTCTCGATGCTTGCGAGTACCACCGCTCTGTGGGACGCGGCGGATCCGTCGACGCCTGCCATTCCGGCCATCGAATACATCGCAGTCACCGCGCAGGCGAATGCGGGCGACGACGGCATGTACCGCGCGCGCATGCCCGATGCCGCGATTGATAAGGCGCTCGAAATGGCGGAAAAGGTGCACGGCCTCATGATTCTTGATGTCCAAGTCGGCAAGTCAACGCTGCAAAAGGAACTGCCGCTTCTTGAGAAATATCTGAAACTGCCAAATGTCCAACTCGCAATTGATCCGGAGTTTTCCATGAAAGGCACGGCTCGGCCGGGAACAATAGTCGGCACCTTCACGGCCGCCGACATCGATTACGCCATCGACTTCCTTTCAAACATCGTCACGGCAGAGAACCTTCCGCCGAAAATCCTTGTCGTCCATCGGTTCACGAAGCCAATGGTGACCGGATACAAGAACATCACGCCGACGGCGCAGGTGCAGGTCGTGATGAATATGGATGGCTGGGGCGCTCCCGAGAAAAAGATAGGTACGTACCAATCAGTCGTCGCCAGCGAACCGGTGCAGTTCACGGGCTTCAAGATCTTCTACCATAACGACCTCCGCGCGCCCTCAACCCGCCTCATCACGCCGAAAGAAATCCTCGACCTCACACCCGCGTCGAGCTTCATACAGTATCAGTAGGTACTTGTCGCTTCGCGGGGCTTTTCGTCCGCCTGCGGCGGGATCGGGACAAAAAAAGGACAATGCCGCGTAAAGTGAAATAGTAATTTCGCCACGCGGCCCCGAGACAAAAAATCGCCCTTGGGACGATTTTTTGTTTTACGGGGCTCTCCGGGTAGGGCGCTGCGCTATCTCACTCGTCGCTTCGCTCCTCTTGGGAACCCAGCGGTTCCCATGCCTCCGCCACGGGAAAACTCCCGTTTTCCCGACCCCTTTCCCGTTCGATCCCTACCCGTTTAAAAATACTGGCATAAGCCAGTATTTTTAAATTTGCTCCCCGGGTAGGGATCGAACCTACGACCGTCGCCTTAACAGGGCGCCGCTCTACCGCTGAGCTACCGGGGAATCTTGTATTTTCCGGGAGCGGTTATTTTGCCATGACCGCTGCCGCGTCGCGCCGGAGCCCTATGCGGGCGAAGGCGGAAGCTACCGGATTCCTTTCTATTCCCATTGTCGCCCGCCTTCGCATAACGCTTCGGCGAGGCATGCCGGGGAATATAGAAAACAGTATATCAAATCATTCTCAAAAAGCAAAGTGTACTTTGAAGGCGGATTGTCATAAAATATGAGTATGAAGGTTCTCCTGAGCGGCACATCGTATCGCGCCCATACTGTCATCCTTGTTACCATCATCTGCGCGCTCGGCGGGGCCTGGTATTTCGCATCCCACGCGACGGCTCCCCTTCTTGTTGCGGGCGATTTTCCGCATGAGGGTCCGGCTTCGTCCACCTCCATCAATCTTATCCCGCACAAAGCGGCCACCTCGACGCCACCCATCGAATCAGTGCTCTATCACTACATTGAAATCACCAACGGCTGCGGACCGTATTACGCCACCGGCACCTGCGTGAACATGCGCTCGGGCCCGGGCACGGAATACCCCGTCGTCGGACACTTGCGCACCGGCGTCGTCTTGCGCGTGGAAGGAACCACGACCGAGGCGAACGGCAAAGAATGGTACAAGATCATCTTTGACAAAGGACTCCGCTGGCCGGACCGCGTCACCGGAGACTGGTATGTCGCGGTCGACCCCGCCGCCGTCATGCCGCTGGTGGACGTCGGCGATGAAACGCTGACTCCCGACACGCCGCCGACCACCAAACGGATCGTCGTCGACCTTACAAAAGAGATGCTCTACGCCTATGACGGCGACACACTGTTCATGCAGGAACCGGTTTCCACAGGATTGGAATTCACGCCGACGCCCGCCGGGACCTTCACGATATTCTATAAGACTCCCAGCCGCTACATGCAGGGACCGGTTCCCGGCGTCAGCGACCAGTATTACGACCTTCCCGGCGTTCCCTGGGACCTCTACTTCACCCACGGCGGCGCGGTCATCCACGGCGCATATTGGCACAATCATTTCGGGCAGGAATGGTCGCACGGCTGCGTGAATCTTCCGCCGGACAAAGCGCAGCAGTTATACGAGTGGGCGCCCGTGGGCACGACGGTCATCATCCACAAATAAAAAACCGGGTTCTCAGCGAGCCCGGCCTTACTGACCTCCCTTCAGGTCCTTTATTTCCTTTTTCAGCTCCACCATCTTCAATTCCCTCCCCAGCATCGCCTTGTTGAGCTCCATGAGTTCGGCAACCTTCTGCTTGAGGGTGATCTCCGCGTCTTTGCGGGCGTTGATATCGATGATGGACCCGGCCATGCGCAACGCCTGATTCCCGGCATACTTGACTGCTCCGCTCAAAGCGAACCACCGATACGCGCCGGAAGCCGTCTTCAGGCGGCACTCCACGTCAAGACGTACTTTCTCTTTCTGCGCCCGATCGATCGCCGCCAGCACCACCGGCAGATCCTCCGGATGCACGAGTTTTTTGAACGCATCCGAATCATCGCCGAGCTGGTCATCGCCGTACCCGAGCAATTCATAGAAGCGCGGGGACCACTTCATCACATCGCCCACCATATCCCAATCCCAGATTCCCGCATCAACCCCCGCGACGGCGAGGGCATACCGGTCACGCGCCTCCTGCAGTTCCCGCTCGAGCACCCGCTGCCGGGCGATGATATTCTCCGGGTCCAATATCTTTGATTCCAGATCGGAGCGGAAATTCATGATCTCCCAGAATTTCTTCGGCTTCTCGCGGCTATCTTCGGAAAATCCTTCCAGCTTCAGACAATACATGATCACCGGCGCCGCAATCAGCGACAGCACGAAGCGGATAAGGATGTTCGCCTGCAAAATGGCGCCATACACCGCCGTTCCGCCGAACGCCCCGGTCGTGAACACCAGCGTATCCAGAAGGAGCACGCCGAAGGTGATCAGAAACACCCGCGTGACGAGATACATTTTCACGCGCGAAAGCAATTCCCAGGCCGATGCCATGAATACGACGTCCAGCACGATCGCAAGCAGCGACCAGAAATAATAGATCGCCTGCATCGTATCGAACCGGACCCACTTGGTCGTATCCACTTCGAACCCCAGTAGGAAGACCATCGCGATATAGAAAAACGAAGAGAACAGGATGACCCAGAGCGCGGTCCGTCCGGCGCGGGGCCCCTCAAAAAGATACAGGAACAACGTCGCGAACATCAGCGTCGTAAAGAGCGACACCGACGAAATCAGGAAGTACCATCCGTGGAACGAAATACCGAATGAAAGGTCGGTGAAGTTATGCGTCAGTACCGTCAGGATGGCGATATAGGCGTACAGCGGAATGATCGTGATCCTGTTTTTCAACCGATGCAAAACAAAAACGACCAGCCAGAAGACGATCGTCTGCGCGCACAATAGAATGAAAGGTATAAGCATGCTTATAGCGGGTATATCTCTTACTATACCACGCCACGGAAATCCCCACGAGCCAAGTCCCGTTGAAATGCATCGGGAGAGTGTGCGATGATGCAGAAATGCGCATCCTCAGGCATCGCGATGACAAATTCAAAACCCCCGATACCGGCCCGCTCTACCTGACCCAGGCGGCGCTCGATCGCATGCGCGAAAAGCTGGAACGGATGAAAAAGGCGCTGCCGGCGATGATTGCCGAGACCCAGCGCACCGCGGCGTTCGGCGACCGGTCCGAGAACGCCGAATACAAGGAGGCGAAATCGACGCTCCGGCGCACTCACCGGCAGATTCTGAGCACCGAATTCAAGATCAAGCGCGCCGTGGTGATCTCCGCACAATCAGGCGACACCGTCCAACTCGGATCCACCGTGACCGTGGAGGTGAATGGACACCGGCGGACCTATGAAATCCTCGGATCATACGAAACCGACCCCTCCCGCGGACGGATTTCCAACGAATCCCCGCTCGGCGCGGCTCTACTCGGCAAAAAGGTTGGCGATACCGTGATCGTCAAAACGAAAACGGGGTCGCAGGAATATACCGTCCGCTCGATCGGTCAATAACGGCAGCTACACGATCTCGCAGGTTCCGCCGACGCACGCGAGCTCCTTCGCGCCCTGCGTTTCGTCTTCCTTTTCATACAGCAGGATCTGCGAGAAATCGATATCCGGAAATTCCCCCATCATGCGGTCGTAGTCCGCTTTTTTGACTTCCTCATACGGCGCAAGCTCATAGACATGATCTTCGCGCGGCAGGAACGAAAGTCCGCCGATCATATCCCAGTGTTCATACAGCCAGTTCGCCACCGCGATCCATTCGTCGTCGCCGACGGAGATCGTCACCGACGGATTGTGCTCCGTGAAGTTCTCCTTCACCTTCTTCCAATATTCCAACTGCTCCAGCGCGGTCCGGTCATTGCGGAGGACCGCATGGCTGGGCGCCTTCACCGGAAACTCAAGCACATAGGTGGACGGATTCGTTTCCTGCCCGACCTCCGGCTTGTATGAAAGTTTCTGGTCTTTGAGCATCGCGAGCAGCGTATCGGTCGCGGCGATGCGCACGCGGCGGATATAGTACTTCGCGTGGCGCGGATGCAAACCTGATGCCGCATCCACCAGCTGGGAAACGGTTCCCGACGGCTTCACGCAGGTCACCGCGGCCGAGGCGTTGACGCCGAAGCGCTTCGCATATTCCTTGTTCATCGCCACCGCGTGATCGCGGAGTTTGCGGAACAGTTTGCCGTCGTCGTCATACAGCGTCTTGCAGTCCCACTGGCCGGTGATGGAAACGCCGAGCAGGCGCTCCTCCTCGCAGTTTTTCTTCCATTCTTTGGACAGATACGGGAAACTCGTCAGCGTAGACTGATAGGTACCGAGAATCGCAGCCAGACGCATCTTGCGCATCAGCGACGCTTCGGTGTCTTCCACGCGCGCCACCACTTCCGACAGATTGCAGAATTCCTTGGAACGCAGGATGATCTCGCCGCACGGGTTGGATCCCGAGGTCTGCGCCTTCTTCCCCATCGCCTTCCAGCGGCGTGCCGGCATCTGCGCCTTCAGGCCGCCGCGGTTGAAAATACCCCGCTCGCCCGTGCCGCTCTTCGCCAGCGCTACCCATTCATCCAGAAAGATGCTCGCGGTCGGTTTTGCCGAATACACCGACGAGTTGTTCGCCATGCTCCGCTGCGGTTCGTTCAGATAGAACTGGCCTTTCTTCGCATCGCGCATATCCGCATCATCCAGATCCGAGAGCGAAATCAGCGCGCTGCGGCGCACGCCGCCCATCACGACCACTTCGCCGATCTTGCAGATCACATCATGGACATCGATCGGGCGCAACCGGCGGTTCTGATTCGCCAGAATCTTCGCGCGCACGAATGCCAGCACCGATCGGAGCGGCGCCGGGCCGGAACTCTTTCCGCCCATCGTCTTCAGGCGCGATCCCGCCGCGCGCAGAAGCGAAAAATCGAACTCCACATCCTTGCCGCCGTACCATGCCTCCATCCCGATATTGAGCGCATCAGCCCAGCCCTCCTTGCTGTCTTCAATCGTCCAGGTTTCCAATTTCTTCCCCGTCTGCGGTTTGATCTGCGGCAAGTGCTGGACCGTCTGCTGTTCCACGGAGAAACCGACGCCGGCACCGCACATCAGCAGATACATGATTTCGGAGAAATCCTGAAGCTTGGTCGGCGCGACGTAGGAACAGTTATACGCGGACACGTTCGTCTTGCGCGCCGCATCGCCCGCGCTCCAGAGCAGGCGCATGGACGGCATCGCTTCCTGCTTCAGGATGCCTTCGCGCACTTCGCCGTATTCCTTTTCGGTCAGCTTATCGCCGAGATTCTCCCGCATGAAACCCATGTAGCGGTCCACGGTCTCGATCCAGGTTTCGCGGCGGTTCTCATTGTCAATCCAGCGGGAATAGGTGCGGTAATAGATGAACTCCGACAGCGGATTGCGGAAATATTTCTTGCTATCCGCGGCAAGCTGCTTCACATTCTCGGGAACCTCCCTCCGTTTGGCGCGCAATTCGGCGCGCTGCTGGCGGTACAGGATGTACGCTTTCGCCGTTTTGGGAAAATCAGCAAGGATCAATTGCTCCTCCACCTCATCCTGGATCTCTTCAATACCCAGCACATAGTGCAATGGATATTTTTTCTTCAATTCTTTCACCACATCTTCGGAGATTTTTTCACAGTCCCGTTCGGCTTGGCCGTCGAGCTCTTCACCGGTGGCTGCCATCGCTTTCACAATAGCATCGGTAATACGCGATTGATCAAATGATACAACTCGACCATCCCGCTTCCTCACCGATTTGAACGTTCCCATGTGTGGTTAAAGTATGTTAATGATTATTACTCTCATCATACGGAAAATATCGCGCGGCCCCAAGCGGACCTGTGGATAGCGAGAACAAATGGAATTGAAAAATCAATAGGCGCTCAAAAAAATAACGCTTTGCCGCGCTATTTTTCTTTTTCCTCCACGCCTGCTTCCCTTTTTCTCATCCGCTCGTATTCCTCGGCAACCTCGGCGAGTTTTATCGCAAGCCGGTCGGATATCTCCGTCGAATGTCCTTTCTCGATGGAGGTCTTCAATGCGGTCACCGCATCAAGTTTCCGGTCTCCGATCTTCCGGATCTCCGCCCGGAGAGCGGCGCGCTGCTGTTCGCTGAGTTCCGGAACCGGCATGTCCTCCGATTTCGGCTCCTTGTTCATCTTTTCGAAATTGAATGCCATAGGTAGTGTTATTTTTTCTTTTTTCTCAGGAAGGCCGGCACGTCCCAGATGTCCGACTTCTTCGCCGCATCATGTTTCGCCCGGGCCGGTTTCGCGGACTCCTCCTTTTCAACCAACCGCTCCACCTGCTCTTCCTCTTTCGCGAAAACGGACCCGTGGTCCAGCGAGTGTTCGGTCGCCGTGCTGAACAGATTCGTCATCGCCGATCCGCCATGCTTGCCGTAGGCCATCGTTTCGGAAAACCCGGTCGCCACGATCGTCACCTTCAGCTGTCCCGCCTTCATATTCTTGTCGTGGTACGCGCCGAAAATGATCTTCGCCGCCGGATCGACGGAATCCGCGATCATCTTCGCGATGTCATTGATCTCGCTCATCTTCATGTCTTTCGTGCCGGAAACGCCGAACAGCACGCCCTTGGCTCCCGCGACGGAAACCTCGAGCAGCGGCGAGTTGATCGCCTGCGTCACCGCCTGGATCGCCCGGTCCTGGCCCGAACCGGTGCCGATACCGACAAGCGCCGATCCGGCATTCTCCATGATCGCCTTGACGTCGGCAAAGTCCACATTTATGATGCCCGGCATCGCGATCAGCTCGGCGATTCCCTGGATCGCGAACTTCAGAATGTCATCCACGACTTCAAACGCCTTGATCAGCGGCGTATCCTTTTCGATCACCGCGAAGATGCGGTCGTTCGGAATCACGATCAGAGTGTCCACTTTGCTCTTCAGCTGCGCGAGCGCGTCCTGCGCGATCCGCGAGCGCTGGGAACCTTCGAACGTGAACGGCTTCGTGACCACGCCGATGGTCAGCGCGCCCATTTCCTTCGCCGCTTCGGCGACCACCGTCGATGCGCCGCTGCCGGTACCTCCGCCCAGTCCGGCGGTGATGAAGACCAGATCCGCGCCCTTGATCGCTTCGTTGATTTCGGAACGCGTTTCTTCGGCCGCCTGGCGTCCCAGCTCGGGATTCATGCCGGTGCCGAGACCCTTGGTCAGACTCTTGCCGATGTGGATCTTCGTATCCGCCTTGCACAGTTCCAGGTCCTGCGTATCGGTATTGATCGCGATAAAATCGACGTCCTTGAACAGATCCTTATGCATCCGCGAGATCGCATTGTTGCCGCCGCCGCCGACGCCGACCACTTTGATCTTGGCCGACTCGTGCTTGAGCTCGTTATTTTGTTTCATCGCCATACCAGGTAGTGAATTTGCGGTGTCTATCCGCGAAATTTAATTATTGTTGATTATGTCTGCGCAAGTGACCCCTTGATTATCCTGCCGGCTTGTCGATGTGCGGATAGGGCTAAATTCCAACCGCAAATCTACTACCTGGCATAAGATTCCTTTGAGTATACTACGGGAGCATGTCTTTTAACAATCGCTTCGCCCAGCCCACGGCGCCGTTCATCGCAGGCACTCCTTCTTCTCCGTATTCCCGGTCGCGGCCCTTGGAAAGCAGCCCCATCGCGCAGACGAATTCGGGATCTTCGATCTGCAAACTCATCTCGCCGCTGGGAATTTCAAGTGAAGACGTATCAGTGATGCCGATCTGCGCCGGAAGCTTCAGTTCGTCTTTGGCGAAATCAACCATCCCCGGCAGTTTCACGCCGCCGCCCACCAGCACCACGCCGACCGGCAATTTGCCGGCACGATTGATCATTTTCAGCTCCGCATTCACCATTTCGAAAATCTCGGCCAGACGCACCTCGATGATGTCGATTACCGCCCGGCGCGAAACATTCGCCCGCGCGTGCGAATCGATCTTCTTCAGGTCGATCTGGTCGCGTCCCGAAATACCCTTCAAAGAAGTCGCACCGAATGTCAGCTTCACCACCTCAGCGGCCTCGATGGAGGTCTTGAGCCCGATCGCGAGATCGTTGGTGATATTGCCGGAACCGATCGGAAACACCGCGGCATGCACCAGTTTGTTTTCTTCATAGACGCACATGCTCGTCGTGCCGAATCCGATGTCCACCAGCGCCACGCCGAGTTCCTTCTGATTCTTGGAAAGCACCGATTCGGCATCCGCGAGCGGCGTGAAGATAGGACCCGCCACCGTCGCACCCGCCATTTCCACGCACTTCAGGACATTCTTCACCGCCGGCGAAAACGCGTCGATGATCAGGCTGTTCACTTCGAGCCGGTTCCCCACCATGCCGAGCGGATCGCGGATGTCCCCGACGCCGTCCACGATGAATTCACGGACGATCGCGTGCAATACCATCCGGTTCGGCGGCAGATTGATCGCCTGCGACGCCTGCCGCGCGCGATCGACGTCGTCCTGATAGATTTCACTGTCCGCGCGCGAAACCGCCACGATGCCGCGGGATGATTGGACGCGGACATCAGCTCCGCCGACGTTCACGTAGAGATTTTTCAGCGCGTTGCGCGAGATCTGCTTGATGTCCGTGAAGATGTTGTTCAACGAGCGGGTCATTTCCGCGAGATCGTCCACGGTTCCCTTGCGCATGCCGCCGGACGGCGTCTTCAACAAACGCACCAACGACAATTTACCGTCGCTTTTGACTTCGGCAACCGCCGCCTTGAGACTGCTTGATCCGATATCGAGACCTGTGATGAAAGTATTCGCCATGCTCCGCCCTGGAATAAAAAATCCGAATCCCTTGCCGGGATTTCGTTATATGCGAAAGATATCGCTGTTCCCTATCGTTTCGCGTTCAGCTTTGCAAGCAACTGCTTCTCTTTCCGTTCCATCTTCATTCTATCACGCTCGCGTATATGGTCATAGCCCAGGATGTGCAAAACTCCATGCGCCAGCATGAACACCAGATCCTCCCCCTTTTTCTCGATATATTTGGGGTCCAGGTAGATTTCTCCGAGGGTATCGGTGGGAAAATGGAGCGGCGCCTGGAACGACAACACATTGGTCGCCTTGTTCTTTTTGCGGTATTTCCGGTTCAGTTTCCGCATCGTCTCCGAATCCACCAGAAAGGCGTCAATCGGTTTCTTGAATTTCAAAATTTTGGCGAGCTGCGCGCCTTTTTTCACCAGCAGGGGTTTGTACGCATGCAGCGACTTCCCCAATACCTCAAAACGTATCTCGTTCTTCATGCTGAAAGTATATCAGGAATCACGCAAACAAAAAACGCCTCTGAGAGGCGTTCGGGTCAGGAAGATCGCTGTTCTTTCGACCTCAGGAAGTCGACAATGAGAGCGAGGTGTGGCTTATGCATCGTTTTGGGAACGTTCATGACTTTTTCCAGATAGTCCACGAACTTTTCAAACTGCCCCATCGTGATCTGCATTTCAGTCATCACCGCCTTGAGGCCGTCGAGGTCCGCGTACCGGTTATGCTCCGTATCCCATGTTTTGCCATCCACCCTGCGGCAATGTTCTTTGAAGGCCTCGAATACCAATAACACATCGGGGTCCATGCTGCTGTAATCTATCTTTTGAGAACATTCCATTCTCTTCCCTCCTTTTCAAGGTTCACCAGAAAGTATACTTCGGTTTCCATTTCTTGTAAATGATGATTTATCCAAAATAAAAAAACGGCCCCTTTGAGGACCGTCAGAAGATAGGAAGGCGACTCAGCCCGCGCATCGACTTGATGATGAACTGCGGCCGCGCGGATCTCAGGCGCTCGAAGGAGTGCAGCCCGCCTGTGTAGCCGATGCTGACACAGCCGGCCGCGTTCGCATGACGCACGTCCCCTTCCTGGTCACCGACATATGCCATCTTCTCCGTCGGAATATGCGACATCCCCGACAGAATCCGCAGCTCTTCCGCCTTATCGGAAATCCCGCAGACGAGATAGGCGAAGTAATCGTAGAGATCGTACTTCTTGAGCAACGGCCTGGTGATCACATCCTGCTGCGTGGTCAGAATCGCCAACCGCACTCCTTGCCGAGTGAGCGACTCCAGCGCCTCGCGGAGGCCATCCGCCGGTTTCGGCTCGGGCTGCTGACGATACAGCTCGTTATACACGCGATAGAGCTCATGGTCGTCCGCCATCTGTTCGGTCAGTCCGTTCTTGCGATAGATGCTCGTCCATGGCTGGCCGAATTCCTTCTGCAGCTGCGCCAGCGAAAGCCGAGGTAACCCGAAGCGCGGGAAGATGCCGTTGATCGCCTCCCAGAATATCGCCGTGTCATCGAACGACGTGCCATTCACATCCAGTCCCACCAACTTGATTTTCATATTTCACTCCCCTCAGAACTGCTCAGAGTATACTGCGAACTTTTTCAAAAATCAAAACTTCTGAAATAACAAAAGGCGACCTATTCTATAGGTCGCCAAATTCTTAGAGACGGATTCCGTAATCGATTCGCGCATGATCCACGATCTTATGCTCGTGTCCCGGCGAAAGTCGATAAGCGGTCATGTACTCTATACACACCGGAGACGACACGCCCGACTTACGCTCGTCCGGAGCCAGGCAATATTCTTGACTCATGGCAACGACATCGAAAACCTTGGGGGAGTTTATATTCACGCTCCCTATAAGATGCATCGATGTGAACGACCTGTCCTGAAGGCCTAATATCTGCAGATCCATGTTGTCACCCCTCAATTGCTGAGACGAGATATCGAAAGAAATCTTGCGCTTGTCGCGCGAACTGAAGATATACACCTCCTTAATCG
>JAGWKK010000029.1 GCA_028865335.1 Patescibacteria group bacterium
GAAGACCACCATGGCGACATGGACTTCAAGGCGGCAGGCACCGACAGCGGCGTCACCGCCATCCAGATGGACGTCAAAATCAACGGCATCACGATCGAAATGCTCCGCAAGACGCTCGATCAGGCGCGCGACGCGCGCTTGCACATCCTGAAAACCATCACCGGCGCCCTCGCGGCTCCGCGCAAGGAACTTTCTCCGTATGCACCGAGCATCATTTCGCTCAGCATCGATCCGGAACGCATCGGCGAACTGATCGGTCCCGGCGGCAAGGTGATCAACGGCATCATTGAGAAGACCGGCGCGACCGCCATCGACATCGAAGACGACGGACGCGTATTCATCACCGCGGCGGATCAGGAAACCGGAAAGAAGGCACTCGCGGAAGTGGAGTCCATCATGAAAGAATACAAGGTGGGCGATATCGTGGAAGGCACGGTCGTCAAAGTATTGGAATTCGGCGCAATCGTTGAATTCGCTCCGGGCCATGACGGCATGATCCACGTTTCCGAACTGAAGGAAGGGTTCGTGAAAAAGGTGGAAGACGTCGTCAAGCTGGGCGACTTCGTCCGCGCGAAGATCGTCAAAATGGACCACGGAAAAATCGGGCTCTCCATCAAGCAGCTCAATAAATAACAGAAAGTCCCCTTCGGGGGATTTTTTGTTTCCCCACGAAGGATGCGCGGGTCGAAGAAGCGATATGGTACAATAAAACATATATCATTAATGCATTGTTTTTTTCCCGTGGCAGGAAATGCGCCGGGAAATCGCATCCCTTTATGGACAACAATTCATCTTTGGGAAATAACCAACAGCCGGCAGGATTCCCACCGGCACAGCCAGGTCGTCCGATGCCTCCGCCGCCGCCACCGCCGCCGGAAATCACGTTGCGCACCATGAAATCAGATATGGAGGGATTGAAGCAGGGAGGAGGAACGATGCAGGCGCCGAAACCGTTCACTCCGGCGGAATTTTCACGCGAAGTCGCCTCCCGCCCGACCCCGCCTCCGCCGCCACCGTCGCGCATCACGCCGTCCGATTTCTCATCTCCGCGTCCGACAACGTCAACCTCGCCCATGACTCCGGTTCCTCCGCTCGCCACGCCGGCCATCGAAGAAGAAAAGGGAGGTAACGGAAAGAAACTCCTTTTGTGGGGAGGCATCCTCGTCCTTGTCCTCGTCGCGGGAATTGTCGGATATTTCTATCTCTATCCGATGCTCTTCCCGGCACAGACGCCCCCGCCTCCGGCTCCGGTCGTGAGCGCTCCGCCGGTAGAAACACCGACACCGGCGACCTCCACCCCGGCAGCGCAACCGGCAGCCACCGCTCCGGCAACGCCCGCGCATCATTCGTTCCTTACCGGAGTTTCGACGCTCCCGGCAACGCTTTCGTCGGTGGATATGACCACCTTCAGGCTGGCGCTTCAACAGGCAGCGGCGAAGATCACCGCGCAGAATTCACTTACGGAAATCGCGCTCAGCGCTACCGGCGGACAAGTGGCGTCCTCAAGCCTTCTTCCACTTCTGCTTCCTGAATTGAATCAGGCGGCTGTCCAAGGACTCTTCAATGACGATTTCACGATGGCGCTTTTCACGGACGCAAACGGTTCGTGGCCGGTATACGTCTTCCAGCTGAGCGCTTCGTCCAGTCAGGTTGCGGCGCAGCCGACCGTCACATCGCTGGAGACCTCTTCGCATCTGGCCGATCTCTTCGCCACCGACCCGGGTACGCAGAGTCCGAACGGATTCAAGAGCGGCCAGGCAAGCGGCGTCCTGACCCGGTACGTAACGTTCAGCAAGACCGGCGCTTCGCTCAACTTCGGCTGGGTCAGCGACAAACTGGTCATGAGCACTTCCTACGCCGGCTTCCAGAAGACCCTCGCAGCGCTGGCGAAATAAGTTGAAAAATAAAAATACCCCGCAAGGGGTGTTTTTTATTCTGATCGGGATTTTCGGAAATCCGCGGCAACACGGACCAATCTCTCGGATCCCGGTTGCTCGCCGTCACGGAGCAGCAACAGACGGATTTCCTCGCGCTCATACAGGGCGCGGGCCACAGCGCCGCATACGTCGGAATACCCCTCCACGCGCTCATCATTCGCGCGGAGTACCTGATCGCCATCCCGCACGCCGGCCACCCAAAAGGGGGACTCTTCCGGAAGATCCTCGACAAGCACGATTCCGTCCGACTTGCGATTCTCATCGCGAAGCGGAAGGACATTCCTCACGCGCCGTTCTTTCGCGCGCATGGCCATGGAGTCCAGCAGGACTATCATCATCATGACGACGCCCCACGCCGGAATACACAGAAGAAGGCGCGGATTGCCGATCACCGCATCCAGCAACAGGACGCGGTGCAGATGCACCGATCCGCCGACATAGAGGATGACGGCACAAGCCGATCCTCCGATCCATATCGCCGTCACGGCATCGGCAAACCGCTCCATCCGGGTCAGATAGCGCATCCCGATTCCTCCCGTCAATGAACCGCTTTCTATACTATCAGGGAAGCGTCCGTCCAATCAACCCTCGCGCAGGCGATAACTGAAGGCTTCGGCAAGGTCGTCCAGGACGATCGTATCGCGCGCTTCAAGGTCGGCGATGGTCCGCGCCGTTTTCAGAATCCGGTAATAACCGCGGGCCGAGAGGATATTCTTCTGATACATGTCCGCGAGGAATTTCTCCGCATCGCGGTCGAAGTGGAGCGTTTCATCGCACATCTTGGAACTCATCTCGGCATTCACGAGCATCGGCACGCGCATCGCCGCGAAACGCTCGCGCTGGACTTTCCGCGCATGCGCCACTTTCCCGCGCATGGCATCGGCGGCTGCGCGATCGCGGTTGCGATCCTGCAGCTCATCGATGGAAACCCGCGGCACATTGATCTGCAGATCGATGCGGTCCAGCAGCGGCCCCGAAATCTTCTTGCGGTACCGCAGCGACTCATACGCCGAGCATTTGCATTCCTTTTCAGGATCGCCGTAGAACCCGCAGGGGCAGGGATTCATCGCCGCGACCAGCATGAACTTCGCCGGAAACTCCAGATTGTTTTTCACGCGCGAAATGATCACCTTGCCGTTCTCCAGCGGCTGGCGGAGCGCCTCGAGCAGGTCGCGGCGGAACTCCGGCAGTTCATCAAGAAACAGCACGCCGCGATGCGCCAGGCTGATTTCACCGGGCCGGGGACTCTGTCCGCCGCCGATGATCGCCACCGGCGATGCGGTCTGGTGCGGCGCGCGGAACGGCCTCCAGTTAATGAACGAATGATCCTTCAGTAATCCTGCGGCGCTGTAGATCTGCGTCACTTCGATGATCTCGCCGAGTGTCGGCGGCGGAAGCAGTGATCGCAATGCCTGAGCGAGCATCGTCTTGCCCGCACCCGGACTGCCCTGCATCAGCAGATTGTGCCCGCCGGCCGCGGCGATCATCAGCGCGCGCTTCGCCGCCGCCTGGCCTTTGATGTCCGCGATATCGATCAGTGATTCTCCCGGTGCTACCACCGGCGTAATGGCCGTTTTCGGCTGCGTATCGATCGCGACGCGTCCCTCCAGATACCGCATTGCCTGCTCCAAGGTCTCCACCGGAATCACCGCCACACTGCTGACGATCGCCGCTTCGGCCGCATTCATTTTCGGCACTACCAGGCGGGTGAATCCGTTCTTTTCGGCGGCCTGCGCGATGCTCAGCGCGCCGCTCACGCCGCGGATGGATCCGTCCAGCGCAAGTTCGCCGGCGAACAGCGTGTGCGCGGAGTCGAATTCCTTCATTTGTTTCGTCGCGAGCAGATAGCCGATCGCGATGCCGAGGTCGTATTGCGAGCCGGCTTTTTTCACATCAGCCGGCGCGAGATTCACGACGATCTTCCGGTTTTCGCGGCTCGGCGGTTTCACGCCGCTGTTTTTGAGCGCCGAACTCACGCGCTCCTTCGCCTCGGAAAGAGCTTTGTCCGCCAACCCGACAATGGTGAAACTATGCAGACCGACATGGATGTCGGTCTCGATTTCGATGATCTGCGCATCAATGCCGTCGATCGATGCGGAATATGTTTTTGAGAGATTCATTGGCGTACGAATGAATTGATACTACCGTAGTAGGGAAATACGCCCGAGGGCGTATTTCAGAACCGAATTTACTTTTTCATCTTGCAATCCTTGCACAGCCGGGATTCGGGATCCACTTTCAGGACTTCCAGCGGAATTTCCTTGCCGCACTGCTCGCACTTGCCGTATTCGCCGCGCGTCATCTTATCCAATGCGTGCTCGATATCCTCCAACCGCTGCTTGAACGCATCGCTGACGCCGAGATCGTTCGCGTATTCTTCGGCTTCATCCGCTTCTTCGGAAAAATCAGACTCCACGTCGTCTCCGAAATCAGTCGTCCCTTTATGGCGTGAAATTCCCGCCTCCAATTCACCGGCCTCCTTTTCCAGCTGCTCTTTGAGCGCCTGTAATTCTTTTTCGTGTAACATGTCTTCTATCATACTCAGCGCTCCTTTCTTTGTAAAGAGGATAAAACCGGGGACTTTACATTATTTTGTTTTCGGTTTATACTATCCGCAGACGTACTATTCACAAAACAATAAAGGAGGCCCCATGAACAGGGTCACTGAAGCACCCGAAGTATCCGTATCGCCGCAGAAGAAGCAGCCGTTCCAGCGGTTCCATCGCATCCTGGGTCGCGGACTCAGCGTCGGAATCGAAACCAACGCTCTCAAGAGCGCTGTGTCTTCCTGTCCGCTCGGAGACGACCTCAAGGTCGCTCCCGGCCAGAACGACGTGGACTACATCCGCCATTCGGCGATCATCGAGGGGTCCGATCTCCATCAGGAGCTCCTGCTCAATCCCGAGTCGGCGAAGCCGGTGACGATCACCTTCGCCGCTCTGCCGGCGGAGTTTCCGGTCTGCTTCCAGCGGATCAACTTCCGCCAGCGCCAGGACAACGACGTCATCGGCATCGCCTACGGACGCTTCCCGACAGACATCGCGGAAGAGAAGGTGGCGTTCCACGGAACCAGGAACGACCGGACGGGCGAGTGCTACCTCAACCTCGACTGCCTCTCCAAAGCGAAGGAGTGGCAGCCGCTCTTCGTGAAGTATCGCCTCCGCGTGGTGCCGTCGCTGCGGAAGAACGAGTACGGCTACCTCCGCATCGACGTGATGCGCGGCGAAAGCAACGCCATCATCGTGACCGTCTCGCGGATCGGGGAGTCCGAAGCTCCGCCGGTCCTCGTGGCGGCGCACACGCTCCCGCGCTGACGCGCGGAAGCGGCCCCTGTCGACACTCATTAAGAGTGTTGACAGGGGTCTTTTTTTATGGTAGTGTTCTACTGTCAGCGAAATGCAGTTCTTATACAACATCAGACGCACAACGTTGCTCCTTCGGGAGCAGGAGAGTGTGATGGGCCAGAAACACATGACGCACAAGCAGAAGGCCGAGAAGTTCGACCCCGTCGTCAACCTCCTCCTGGCTTCGCGCGCAGCGTACGCCGCGAGGGTCAAGACGGAGAAGTCGAAGGACGCGACGGACGAGCAGAAGGCGCAGGCCAAGGCGAAGTCCGAGGCGGCCGGCAAGGCCGCGGCGGCGGCGCAGGCCAGCTACACGCCCGACGACGTGTTCCTGCTGATCCAGCAGCTCAACCAGCGCATCTACCGCGACGGGGTGGTCCCGGACGGCAAGGGCGGTGAGAGGTGGGACAGCTGGGCCACCAGCTGGGAGGCGCTCGCCCTGTACGACGTGATCGACGACCGGTCGCTGCCGCGGGACGACAAGGACAAGGTGGCGAACTACGCGCCGCTGAAGATCCGGCACCTCCAGCTGCACCAGGCGTTCATCGACGCGTGCCGCACGGTGCGGTACTTCCCGCGGGTGAAGGTCGTCCTCGTCAAGGACGCGGGCGTGAAGTTCGTGGAGTACAACGACCGCAGCATCCGGGGCAAGGTCATCGACACGACCTACGGCCTGCAGGAAGCGACGGTCCGCGAGGTGCTCAACCGCCTGAACGAGGCCGTGACGAAGAAGCTGGAGCTGGGGGCGGCGGCGGAGGAGATGTTGGTGAAGACCAGCCTCAACGCCGAAGCCAACCAGCTGAACAAGCTCGCGGGCGAGCTGCGCCGGTCGGTCAGCAACGCCGGGTTCGGCAAGTGGCTGAGCGAGAAGAAGCCCGAGCCGGTGGACACGGAGCCCGAGCAGGTGTCGGAGCCGGAGGAGGTCAAGCTCCACCCGAACATCAGCATGGGCAACACCCAGCCGCTCACCACGACGATGGGCAAGGAAGTGGTCATGGAAGACGGCGAGGAGACCCCCGCCGCCAAGGCCGCTCAGGCGGAGCCCGAGCCGGTCGCGGCGGGCGCGCCTCCGGCGATGCCCAAGGACCGCGGCGGCAAGAAGCAGAAGCCGCAGGGCAAGCAGGCCAAGAAGCGGCGCTAAGCTGCGTCTGACGTAAACCCCGGGACCCGATTGCAGATACAAAACCTGCAGTCGGGTTCCGGGACCCTTTTTCAAAGCATACATTCCATCATCGGATATGATCGGGTGATGAAATGTGTCCTTTGTAAATCGCATATTGATTTACCTCTCTTCTTCATTAGTTCTTGTTTTTTTAAGCGAAGCATCTGTCAGAAGCATCTGTCGATTGAATACGTATAACAAGATAGAGTAGTTCATGCAGAAAATCCTGAAATTCCGGACTAATGAAGAAGAGAGGTAAACGACTTCCGCACACACGATCTCCCGACCCGCTCGGGACATGGTGTGTGTGGAAGTCGACGTACCGAGAGGTGACGAGATGTACCGAAAGAAGGGCGGTCTGTACTTGCAGGCCGGTGAACAGTTGGTGGCGCCGGGAGCAACGGCGCACCTCCTGTCCATCTGCGGCAAAGTCATCGCGATCGACTCAGGCATGGGCCTGCGCGATGAGAAGCTGGGCGGGAACTACTTCCCGTATTACGGTGAGTATGCCGGTAAGGTGGATCTGATTCTGATGACCCACCACCACCTGGATCACTCGGGAAACATTCCGGCGCTGGCCCGCGCGAATCCGAAGGCTCGCATAATGTTCACGCGACCTGCGGCGATCGGCGCCGAGATCATGCTGAAGGACTCCCTGAAGATTCATGAGATCGAGCAAAGGGATAAGGTATTCGAAAAGCGCGGCGATCCCATTCCGTTCATCTATACGAAGAAGAGTCTTCAGGACATGTATAAGCGAATCGAGCCGATCCCGAAACCCGGTTGGACGAGTGTCTGGCCCGGGTGGTCATTCGGCTTCTATTCAGCCGGCCATACGCGCGGAGCGGTGATGACATTCATCATTCCGCCACAGGGTCCTGCCTACTTCATTACGGGCGATGTGTGCTCGCATAACCAGCCTCTTCAAGGAGGGGTGATGCTGCCACCGCGCGAATTCTTCGGAAGCCGCCTCAATGGCAAGAAGATCGTCGTGATCACGGAAGCCACCTACGGCAACCGCATCGCCGATCAGCCGATCGGCGAGCTCTGGAATAAATTGGGCGAGATCGTGCAGAAAGCACGGGCAGAGCTCCGCCAGGCATTCATGCCATCATTCTCTGACCGCGAACCGCATATAGCCAAGGCCCTGATTGATCTCGGCATCGTGCCGCATTTGGATGGGATGGGCCGGGATTTCTTCCTCAAACAAGGGGATGAGGATTATCGATGGTGTCCCCAGGACGTCGCGATTGACGTCAAAGCACTCATCAGGGATAAGAAGGTAATCTTGTACAAGAAACTTACCCGCAAGGATCCGCAGGAAGCACACGAGGCGGAAGCGAGCCATCGGCTCGCGACCGCTGCGGGGCATTGCTGCGGCATGTCTTACTCGCCGATCATCAGCTCTTCCGCTATGATGGACAAGGGTATGAGCGTAAGTCACGCGATGGAAATCCTGCCGAATCCGAAAGCGATGGTGATCCACACAGGACACATCTTCCCCCATACGGTGGGCGAAGCGACGCTGCGGGCGAGAAAGGGTGATACCGTCAAGCTGACCATGCTCGACAGGGGGCACAAGACGGAACGGCCGGTCCCTGTGAGCTGCGACGTTATTCAAATCGGCCTTTCAGGTCATGATCCCGCGGATAAACTGGTGGAGCGCGTTCATCTGTTGAACGAGATCTGCCCGGTGGAAGCGGTCATCGCCCACCATGGCGATCAGGAGAACGTCGACGGGCTCATGCGGCGTCTCAAGTCGGACTTCACGGTGTTCCATGGAAAGCATGGCGTGGAGATCCCGCTGTAAGGCGTAAGTTATCAAGCCCTCGTGCGCGCAAGCGCACGGGGGTCTTTTTTTATATATAATCCTGGCATATCCATTGCGGGCAGGCCGCAAATCACGTATCGTGAAAGCATGAAGGAAAAGAACTACATCCCCCGCCAGGCCGCCGAAGTGACGCTGAAGCGCGTGAAGGACTACGAAGACCTCAATGCGCCGACCGAAAAGGAAGGGGAGGAGATTCTCAAAAAGAAAACAGTGGAACTCTGGGACAAATTCGCCGTACAGGGCTTGTTCAATCCGCATACGGAACGCATCGATTCTTTCACCGACCTTGACGGCAAAGGATCGCTGTGGCTGCTTCGCCGCGCCGGCATCCTGGATCCGAACAATGCCGCCATCACCACCCGCGTCATTGAGAAAAAAACGGATCGTTCTCTGATCACGACCAAAGGAACCGAAGACCGGTCATCCGAAACCTCCAGAAAACGGAAAACGATCAACTATGTCGCCGCCGGCGATACACTCCCCGGCATGATCCATCTGGATACCGGCGAGCGCGAAGGCGTGGTGTCCGATGAAGACGCGAGCGCGTTCTTCGACCACCACGGCCCCGACAGCGGATTGGATTCTTCAGCGACGAAGAAGGTGTACGAAGCGCTCACCAGTCTCGGCCTCCTGAAGCGGGACCCTTCGCTCGATCGCATGGTCGCATTCATCACGCAGATCGACAACGGAACCTTCCCGTACATGGAAACCTACTTCCCGGTATTTCACCAGACCGTCCTCGGCCTGGAACGGTTCATCCAGCCGCAATCACTGTATCAGTTCTTCAAAGACCGGCATCGCCCGACCGACCGGCTCAGCAATAAAGATCTGGAACGCTACGGCCTCACGAAGGGATCCGAGAAACAGAAGAAATATGAAGACGCCGCGAAGCGGGAATTTGCCGAAGCGCAGAAAAACGGATTCGTTATTCCGACGAAAGACGGCGGCAAAGCGCTGGTCAGCATCAATAAGTCATTCCCCGGCGGCTATCTCGGCGCGGGATTTTATAAATGCAAACTCTATATCATCTGGAATCCGAGCCAGAACAATTTCTTCATCTCCAATAATACTGAAAATCTTCCGCTTCATCTGGAGCAAGGAAAGAATATCCGCGGAAAGATGTGGATCAAATCCCGCGGCGAAGAAGAGCCGCTCCGCGTCACACTGCAATCCGTCATCGATCAGGTCGCTCAGGAAGGATTCGTTCCCACCGGCGCTCTGGCAGAATAT
Organism: Patescibacteria group bacterium; assembly: GCA_028865335.1. Taxonomy (GTDB): domain Bacteria; phylum Patescibacteriota; class Minisyncoccia; order UBA6257; family 02-FULL-45-10c; genus REEB48. Next base: position 9,505 of record JAGWKK010000029.1, read on the forward strand.
CTTGCAGGAGAAAAAGAAGGGGCGTAACTAGTTTGCGAAGGATTTCAAAATCCGTTTGCTAAATTGTCTCTCAAATACGTTATGGACTATTTAGCAAACGGATTTTTCGCACCATATACCTCAAAATGCAGATGGCAGCCGGTCGGACCGTGCGTCAGACCGGTATTGCCCATAAGCGCGATTTCATCTCCTTTCGCGACGTAATCGCCGACGGACACCAGCGTCTTTTCAATATGCGCATAGCGCGTCTTCGTCCCGTTCGGATGTTCGATCATGACATATCCGCCGTAACCGCCGTTCCAGCCGCTGTCCAGAGATTCGGTCACCAATCCTTCTGCGGCGGCATAGATCGGCGTCCCGCACGCGTTCGCGATATCCACCGCATTGTAATTATGCAGAATGCCCCAGTTCCAGCCTGTCGTCGGAATGGAGAAATAGCCCGGATAGCTCGGAAGATGCGTCAGCGACGAGAGCTGCTCGTTCTGCGTCGGCCGGCCGTTCGGGATGATCAGCGAGGAGACCGCCGAGAGTCCGCCGGACGCGACCGCGGGGTTCACGCGGGTGATGGCATCGCGCGAAACGCCGTACAGGTTCGCGATGCTGTCCAGCGTTTCTCCTTCCTGGACCTGATGCACCACGCCGGTCACCGGCAAGATCACCAGATCCTTCCCCGGCGTCAGCGAGCGCGCCGAAATGCCCGAATTCGCCCACAGGATCGTGTTCAGCGAGATGCCGAAGTTCGCCGCAATGCTGGAAAGCGTATCGCCACGGCGGATCGTGTATGTCATCAGACCGTCGCGAGACGGAAGCGAGCTGCTCAGCGGATTATTCTCAGCCAGAAGCGCGTCGCCGCTCAGGACGATGAACCGCGTATTGTCGGCGGAAACTTCGACGCTGCCATCAACCGCATTCAGGGTCTGCAGGGATCCGGCATCGGAGTATCCCGAAACATCCGCCGTGCTCGCGATCGCCTGAGCGCTCAACCGATCGGCGAACTGCCGGTAGCTTCCCGGCGCGAACGAAGCCGCATGAATCAAAAAGGCGTTCACCAATGCCATGGCCGCAATAAAAACAACCGTCATCGCGGTTGTCCGACTGTGCAGAAATTCCAGGAGAATCTTTCCTTTATGCAGTTGTTGCCTTACAATATCAATGATGCTCATCGCTATCATCCCAGTATAGTCGATTATGAGTAAATTTCCAGTCACCGCACCTATGCCGAATCATCAAAAACCCAACCTCAACGAACGCCAGCATGAAGCCGTCACCCACGGGAACGGTCCGCTTCTGATCGCCGCCGGCGCGGGATCGGGGAAAACCCGCACGCTGACCAGCCGCGTCCTGCATCTCCTCGCCTCCGGCGTGGACCCGAGCACCATCATCGCGATCACATTCACCAACAAAGCGGCGAAGGAAATGCGCAAACGTATCGCCGACAGCGAATGGCAGGCGAAGCACAACGGACCGATACCATTCATCGGCACCTTCCACTCGCTCGGCGTACAGATCCTGAAAGAAGAGGCGACCCGGGTCGGCCGGACGGCGCATTTCACGATTTTTGATGACGACGATTCACAGAGCCTGATCAAATCACTGCTCAAGGAGATGCAGCTTTCGGGCGACCGCTTCAATCCGTATGCCGTTTCGGCGGCGATTTCGCGCATCAAGAATGAACTCCTGGATCCGGAAGAATACGCCGCGGGCGGCAAATACGAATCCGTCATCGCGTCGGTCTACGCGAAATACGAAGCCGAACTCCTGAAAAGCAACGCGTTCGATTTCGACGATCTTCTGGAAAAAGTCGTCCGCATCTTCCAGCGCGAACCCGACGTGCTGGAAAAATACCGCAGCCGCTGGCACTACATCCTCGTGGACGAGTTCCAGGACGTGAACACCAACCAGTATCTCTTCATCAAGCTTCTCGCCCAGAAGCATCAGAATCTGTTCGTCATCGGCGACGACGCGCAGAGCATCTATGCGTTCCGCGGATCCGATTTCCGCAACTTCCTCAACTTCGAGAAAGACTGGCCGAACGCCCGCGTCATCACGCTGGATGAAAACTACCGCTCCACCCGGAACATCATCAACGCCGCCTCCGCGCTGATCAAATTCAACAAACAGCAGAAACCGAAGAACCTCTGGACGAACAACCAGGAGGGGGAACCGATCCATGTCCTCGCGTGCCAGAACGCCGAAGAGGAAGCGCTCGCCGTCACCGAGCGGATCCGCGAAGCGCTCCGTGCGGGCGAACCCTACACCGAAATCGCCATTCTCTACCGCACCAACGCGCAGTCCCGCGCGCTGGAACAGGCGCTGATCCGCGGCGGCATCCCGTACGAGATTTTCGGCGGGCTGAAATTCTACGCGCGCAAGGAAATCAAGGACATCATCGCCGCGCTCCGCTACGCCCACAACCCGAACGACCGCGCCGCGAAAGAACGCATCGAAAAGACCTTCCTCAAAGCCACGCGCCTGATGCTCCTGGAAACGCTCCCGCGCCTCGCCGGCGAACTGACGCACATCGAACTGATCAATTACTTCCTGGAGCAGGCTGAGTACGTGGAATTTCTCGCCAAACATTTCAAAAATCCCGACGAGCGCATCGACAACATCAAGGAACTGATCCACTACGCCGCGGAATTCCCGAATGCGCATGATTTTCTGGAACAGGTGACGCTGCTGTCGTCAGGGGACGGACGGCCGAAGCTGCAGGAGAACGCCATCAAACTGATGACGATCCACCTCGCGAAGGGACTGGAGTTCGACCGCGTCTTCATCGTCGGCGCGAACGAAGGACTGCTTCCGCATGAACG
>JAGWKK010000058.1 GCA_028865335.1 Patescibacteria group bacterium
CTGAAGGATTTCCAGAAGGAAATGCGCCGGCTCGCCAACGCCCACCTCGATTTCACCGGCCAGGAACTGACCCGAAAGGAAGCCGATGAGATGTTCAAGGACCAGCCGTTCAAGCTGGAACTCATCAAGGAATTCTCCGGCGAGGACAAAAAGCTGACTGCGTACTCCACCGGCGATATCTTCACCGATCTCTGCCGCGGCGGCCACGTCAGCAACACGAGACAGATCAATCCGGAGGGATTCAAGCTTTCCCATCTCGCCGGCGCGTACTGGCGCGGAAGCGAAAAGAATCCGATGCTCACCCGCATCTACGGCCTCGCGTTCGCGTCCAAGAAAGAACTGGATGCGTATGAAAAAATGATGGAGGAAGCGAAAAAGCGCGACCACCGCAAGCTCGGCAAGGAACTCCAGCTGTTCACGATCATCGATGAAATCGGTCCGGGCCTGCCGCTGTTCTATCCGAAAGGCGCCATCCTCCGCCGTCTCGTGGAGAACTACATCGCCGACCTCCAGGAAAGTCGCGGCTATGTTCCGATCTGGATTCCGCACATCACCAAAGGCAAACTCTACGAAATCTCCGGCCATCTCCAGAAATACGACGCGATGTATCCGCCGATGCAGCTGCAGGACGAAGACGCCTATTACCTCAAGCCGATGAACTGCCCGCATTTCATGATGCTGTTCAATTCCATCCCCCACTCCTACCGCGAACTGCCGGTGCGCTATACGTCCACGACCACTAACTATCGCTATGAAAAGAGCGGCGAACTGACCGGACTCACCCGCGTCCGCGCGCTGACCCAGGATGACTGCCACGTCTTCACGCGCCCGGATCAGATCGAGGAAGAGATCAACCTGATGCTGGATATGATCCAGGACGCATACGCCGCTTTCGGGTTCACCGACTTCTGGGTACGCATCTCGACCCATGATCCGAAGAACGAGGAGAAATACATCGGCGACAAGGCCATCTGGGCGGAATCCGAAGCGGCGCTCGAGAAGCTTATCAAGAACCGCGGCTGGAAGCATGAAATCGGGGTCGGTGAAGCGGCATTCTACGGTCCGAAGCTGGACTTCATCCTCAAGGACGTCCTCGGCCGCGAGTGGCAGCTTTCCACCATCCAGCTGGACATGAACCTCCCGAAGCGCTTCAACCTGGAATATACCGATGCGGACGGCGGCAAGAAACAGCCGGTCGTCATCCACCGCGCCATCCTCGGATCCACCGAGCGCTTCCTTGCCATCCTCATCGAACATTTCGGCGGCGCATTCCCGCTTTGGCTCGCACCGGTGCAGGTCTGCATCGTTCCGGTTTCCGAAAAACACCTTGAACACGCGCATGAAGTCGCCAAACAGCTCGCCGGCTTCCGCGTACAGGTTGCCGAAGAGAATGAAACCCTCGGCAAAAAGATCCGCAACGCGGAAATGCAGAAGTTCCCCTATATCCTCGTTCTCGGAGACAAGGAAATCGAACAGAACGCCGTCAATGTCCGCAGCCGCGCAAAAGGCGTCCTCGGATCGATGAGCGTGCCAAATCTTATCGCACAACTCACTGAAGACCAGAAAATGAAAAATTAAAGAGCCCGAAACGGGCTCTTTGTGTTAATTCAACGGGGCGTTCTTCACGTCAGGTATCTGAGTCTTCTGAAATATCGGTTTCCCGATGAGCTTCTCGTCCTTGTCGCGTCGTACCTCCCACACCACGCACTCAAAGGGCTTGCGCATCCTCCAGGTTCCATCGGCCTGAGCGATCGCAATCCCAGCTACGCGCGGCCTACGCTCATCCCGCCATACCATCATGAGCATCCCCTTGCCGTCCGGACCTCGGAACGTATCAAGGATGATATGCCTGTTCTGAAGATGACGGAACGGGACATTGATCGCGATCAGACTTCCTTCAGGAGCAGTACCCAGCGGACATTCCTCCGCCACCTCGCTTTTCGGATCGTAGTAGACGTCTCGCGGACCAAGCCCTTCCCACTGGGTAACGTTGGGAAATGACGGCAATTCAAAATACCATCGGTTATGCATGCGAAGCTCCTTTCATAAGTACTGCTTTGAGCGTAACCGAAACGGGCATAAAAAAGCAATAAGGACCCATTGTGGGGTCCTTATATCATCGAGTCCGGCTTCTGCATCCGTCGTTTGCGAGTCGCTTTCTTCGCCGCATCGACTTCTTCCGCGGTTATATCCTTCAGCCCCTCTTCCGTTTCGCGGAGCGCCTG
>JAGWKK010000030.1 GCA_028865335.1 Patescibacteria group bacterium
TCTTGGTATCCAGGTTTCCGGTCGGTTCATCAGCGAGGATCAGCGTCGGATTGTTGACGAGCGCACGCGCGATGGCGACGCGCTGGATCTGTCCGCCGGATAGCTGGTTGGAGAGATTGTTGAAGTGCGCTTCATCCAGTCCCGCGGCGATCAGCGCCTTTCTGGCGATCGGCTCGCGCTCTTCCTTCGGTACGCCGGCGTAGATGAGCGGAAGCACGGTGTTGCGCATGACGGACGCGCGCGGCAAGAGGTTGAATGCCTGGAAGACGAATCCGATCTTGTTTTTCCGGATATCGGCAAGCTCATCGTCGTTCAGCGTGGAGACATCCTTGCCGTCAAGAAGGTAGGTTCCCGACGTCGGCGTATCCAGGCAGCCGAGGATGTGCATCAGCGTTGATTTGCCGGAACCCGACGGTCCCATGATCGCCACGAACTCGCCGTCCTTGATGGTGAACGAAATTCCTTTGAGCGCCTGGAACTCAACCGGTCCCGTTTTGTAGGTTTTGGTGATGTTGTTGATTTCAATCATATGATCAGCCCCCGCGGATGAATCGGGCTCCGCCACCCCCGCCGCCGAACAGTGACGGCGCAGCGGTGGTGGTTGTTACGCTGCCGAGTGAACTCGCACTGTTGCTTCGTGAGACGATGAGATCTCCTTCGGAAAGTCCGGACACGATTTCAGTGCTCGTATCATTGGATGTCCCGGTTTGCACCTGTACCTGGTTAGGAAGCAGGGTCGTCGTGAAGGACTGGTTCGCTTGCGCGGTGATGCCATTCGCCTGCAAGGTCGCCGAATCGAATATCTCCACATAGCTGACTGTTCCCTGTGTTTTGACCGCGCCGTTCGGCACCATCAGGACATTCTGCTTGACGTCGGTGATGATGGTCGCGTTGACGCTCATGCCCGGTTTGACGCGGGTGTCCTGGGTATCGAAGGCGATCTGGACATTATAAGTTACGACGCCCTGGCTCACGGTTCCGATGGTATCAATCTGGCTGACGGTTCCGGCAATACTGAGTCCGTCGATGGCATCGAAGGTGAGCGTTACTTTCTGGCCGACCGCCACTTTGGAAACGTCGACTTCGTTCAGCGAGACTTCGGCGATCTTCTGGTGAGTGATGAGGGTGGCGATGACGGTTCCGGATCCGACCGAGTCCAGCTTTTTCACATCCACCTGCGCGATGGTGCCGTCGAACGGCGCATAGACATAATAATCCGCGAGCGCGGCCTTCGCATCGGCGAGCGCATTCTGTTTCTGGGTGAGTGAGAGTTGCTGGGACTGCAGATCGAGGTCGGCATTGGCGACGGCCTGCGTGTCGTTCTGGATTGTCGTCTGGGAAGAAAGCAGGGAAGAGAGATCGCCGTTCGCTTTACTGGTGTAGCCGCTGAGGTCGCTGAGATAGGTATCCGCAAGCGCCGCATGTGGCAGATTTTTCTGCGTCAATTTGTCCTCGTAAAATTGGATGAGGTTTGACGCGCTTTTCACCGCATCCGATATTTCTTTGGTTGTCGTGTAGGTTTCATTTACCAGGCTTTCGATGGTCTGCGTATCTGAAGCCCGACTCGTTGATTTATAATCAGTGAAGTTCTGATCATATGCCGCCCGGGCTGCCTGGTATTTCGCGATGGCGTCGTCGTGGAGCTGCTGGGAGCCGACCAAATCGTAACTTTGAACGGCGCTTGCGAAATAGTCGACGTTCAGCTGGTTGCCGCTGCCGAGCGACCGATCGCTGTTGAACAGGATGCCCTGCAATCCGCTCATGACTGCCGGCAAGTCGACGAATGTATTGGAAACCGTGCTGAAGCCATCGTCATAGGCGGTGGCGAGGCTGTCGATCGCCTGCTGCTTATTGAGCGGCGTTGTGAGTGTACTGGGGCCCGCCAGCTTATTCAACGCAATCTGGGCGGTTTGAAGATTGATTTCCGCGTCGCGGACGGCTTTTTCGGCGGTGGTCGTATCCAGTTGCGCGATGAGCGTGCCCGCCTTCACATCCTGTCCGGCAGTGACGCCGAGATAGACCAGGTCGCCTGACGCTTTGGGCTTCAGATCGACCTGATTGTAAGCGGACACCTGACCGCTGCCGGTGAGAGAACTGATTAAAGTCCCGCGCTGAACGGCCGCGAGGGTGTATTGGGTTCCGGCGGGTGCCGCGGTGAGTGATTTGTAACCGTTATAACCGAGCATGACGATGACAATGCCGCCGATCGCGCTGATCCAGCGATGGGCTGCGATGAATTTTCTTGCTGACGCGAAAAAAGTGTTCATGGACGGGTAGGTGATAAACGTTCTATTTAATAATGAAGCGTGGTGGTCCCGATCGACGGAGAAGCGGGAGTGGCCGGCATGACACGGATCAATTGCGCCTGAATCGCGCCCTGATCGTTCGGCGATCCGACGATGACGACCGAGTCGTTCACCTTCAGGTCGGACAAGGACAATGCCTGCCGGAATTCACGGACGGCGGTGTCCGGACTCGTCATGATCATTTTTTCGGTGTTGTTTCCGTCTTCCACCATGATGGTCGGAAGGCTGATGGTGACGATCTTGCCGATCGCGCCGAAGGTGTTTGGATATGCCGCCGACATTTCCGGAAACGGTCCGTGCCCCGGATTTTCAAAAACACCGATGTAGGAATTCGCGCCCCGGTGAGCGAAAAGAGCCCGGTGGTATCCCACCAGAATGCCCGCCTGGAAAATAAGCAGGCCAACCACGAGGCAGCCGATGATGGTAAGCGCTATTTTGAATCCGCGGGAAAGCATGAAGTTTTTTACGTTTTCTTGTGTCATAGGAGGAATGATAATTTAGGAACGCGACTTTAGTTTGAGCGAGGAGAGCTTTGCGTTGTTCTTGAGCGCCAGCGAAAGCGATCCGAGGAGTACGAACAGCACAGCGAGAACCAGCGTGATATCGAAGAGCGGCAGTGAGTCGGTGATGGAGAAGAGGTAGTCCTGCCAGGAACTCATGACGAGCTGTGTATCGGATACCAGGAGCGACAGGTAGGTGGCGGTGCCGGACTGCATGAAGGATTGGACGGCGACCTGGAGGGCGGGAACGAAGAGAAGGACGGCCGTGAGCGTGACGGCGCCGTAAAAAAAGACGCGCCGCCGGGCCGCTTTGATGACTTCCTGCTGGATGCGGGCGACGATGCGCTCGTACAAGCTGTACGGCGGCGCGGGTTCCCGCAGTTCGCCGAAGAGTTTTTCCGGACCTGAAGGCATATACCTACTAATACGTTACGCGATACCTTTTTGGTGCAACAGGCCGCGGAGGCGGATAAGCGCGCGCCGGTGCCGGCTTTTGACCGTGTTCAGGGGAGATTTAAGGACTTTGCCGATGTCTTCGAAGGTGAGTTCCTCGGTATAGCGGAGTAGGAGGATTTCGCGGTCGCGCGGATCTAGGTCCGGCAGGACTGATTCCAGCAGGTTGCGCGCAAGCGCCTGCTCAGCCAGGCGGTCAGGCAGCAGCTCGGTGTCAGGAATGTCGTTTTCCGGATTTGTGGTGTCGCCGCTTTCGTCGGTTCCGGCGGCGAGATCGGAAAAACGGAAATCCTTCCTTTTCCTGAAAAAATCGATTGCGGCATGGTGGGTGATGCCCAGAAGCCACGCCTTGAAGTTCCGTTTTTGGTCGAACGATTTGAGGTGCTTCCATGCCTTCACGAACACTTCCTGCGTGATGTCTTCAGCGTCAACTGCGCTGCCGGTGAGCCGATAGGCGAGTGCATAGACCATGGTCATATATTTTCTGATGAGCAGGTCAAACGAGCGGTTGTCACCGGCAAGACACTCAGCAATCAGCCGGTTGTCGGAGTGTTCCATATGCGGTTATGCAGGGCGCCGTGCGGGCGTTACTGCATCGTTTGCGCGAAAAGCGCTTTGTCTTTTGAGAAGAGTCCTGATCCCAGGCGGTAGACGCTGTCGGTGATGAAAAATGCGGCGAAGACATCGATGGAGTAATGCAGGTGGCCGAGCAGTACCGCGGTTCCGAAGAAGATGGACGCGCAGATGAAAAAGAAGCGCAGCCGCTTATTCTGCCAGAACAGAAGCGCCATCAGGAACGGCAAACCGGTATGGCCGGAGAAGAAGAGGTCGCCGCCGAACGTGAAATTCTTGATGAACGACCCGTACACGTCGAAGTTGTTGTCCGGAAACGGCGCGAAGTGCGTGAGGGATACGAAAATGGAACGGACGATGACGAAAAAGGCGATGCTTTTCAGGGCGAAGGGGATGCGGCGCGGATCCTTGATCAAAAGGTAGGCGACGAACGCGAGAAAAAGAAGAATACCCTGTACGAACACATATTCAACGTTCATGCGCGGCACATTATCCAGGATGATATCGGTTACGGAGTTGCTCGCGTTCAAGGTGGCAAACATGCCGGCCGCGTAGTTGATGATCAAACTGGCGATCAGAAACAGAACGCCGACGACCGAGGAGTACAGAAGATCGCGGTCTTCCCAGAAATGCCTGTAATTCTGCTTCAACTCTTCCATAAATGTTATTTTTTGATATTTTTGACTTTCTTCGTGAGCGGCTTTTTGAATACGAGCGTCCAGACATAGTTCGCTCCGTATTTGAGGCCCATCGTGACGACGCCTTCTTCCTGGAGGCGGCGTCCCGAGGTGTACATCGGGAGCTTGAAACTGAAGACGACGTCGCCGACCGTATGCAGGCGGCGGGCGATATCGGTGTCTTCGCCATAGAATTCGAATTCCAGGTTGTATCCGCCGATCTTATCCAATGCCGATCTGCGGACGACGAAGTTCCCTCCCTGCAGCATCGCTCCTTTATTCAGGATAAAACGATTCGCCAAGGAGGTCAAAAAACCCAGGTAGTAAAACGCCCGGACGCCGATATTGGCGAGCGGGGAGAGGTCGTAGTAGATGTAGGGGCCGCTGAAGCCGACGAGTTTTTCGTTCTTCTCGAACGCCGCGAACACCTTATCGATCCAGCCCGGCGTGAGCACCGTATCCGCATCGATGTTGGCAATCAGGTCTCCTGTCGCGGCGAGGTATCCCGCATGGCGCGCCGCGGACAGGCCTTTTTTCGTCTCATCAACCACTTTCACGTTCTTGAACGCGCCGGCGACTTTCCCGGTGTCATCGGTGCTGTTGTTGTTGACGACGATGATCTCAACCCGGTCCGGATGTTTTTCGCCGACTTCCTTGAGTACGGATTTCAGGCATTCCCCGATGAATTTCTCCTCATTATGGGCGGGGATGACGAAGCTCAGTTTCATAAGTATATCCTTGTTTATAGCGTTTTTTATGATGAAAGGCAAACCGGGTTTTTACGGATTCCTGCGGGAAAATCGCCGGGTGATCGGCTTGAAGAATTCCGGATTGTTGCGGTTGATGACATAGATCAGCGCGGCCACCAGAGCGGCGATCCCTATGGCGATGGCGAGATCGTGTTCCAGGAATGACAGAATCTGCTTGTAGCTTGATCCGAAGAAATAACCGGCGACCAGGAATTCGCCGATGCCGACGATGACGCCGGGAATGTTGTAGGTCAGGAACCGGCGGTAGGGAATCTGATACGTTCCGGCGAGGAACGGCGTGATCCAGGACAGCGGACCGAGAAGCCGCGCGAAGAAAACCCCTTTGATGCCGTACCGGTCGAAGAATTCCTGACCCTTCTTATAGTTCGTGTGGTTGAAGAACGTGTTGTGTTCCTTGAAAAAGCCGCTGCCGAAGTGCCGGCCCAGCGCATAACTGGAGCTGTCTCCCAGGATGCCGCCGCCGATCAGCGAAATGCTCACCAGCCAGATGTTGAGGACTCCCGCGCCGGCGAGGATGGCGCCCGGGATGAAGAAAAACTCGCCGTAAATGAAAAAGCCGGGACCGCTGAGCGTCTCGCTGTAGGAACCGAGAAAAAGCACCACATACGAGAGAACGGTGTGGGCCTGTAAAAACGCGGTGATGGATGCGAACGTGAAACTGAAATCCATAAATGAGTTTAGCGGACCACTTCGTACGGATCGCGCTTATGCCGGGTATGCGAGAGAACCAACGCTTCCCAGTTCCAGATAAAGAATAGCTTGACCCAGCCGACCTGGTCAAAGCGCCGCGTGGAAGCCCAGACGGTTTTGGTCCAGAAGAAGAAGAACTTCCCGTGCTTCAAGGAGGTGCGGACAAACTTCAGATCCTCGGCGAAACTGAGATATTCGTCGAAGTGATGATGCGGGTAGTCGCGGAGCGCTGACTTGGCGACGATCACCGACATGCAGGTCCTGGTGAGCCGGTGGCCGAGATTGTAAAAAGCGAACCAGGCCTTCGCATACCAGCGGGTGTTGCCGCGCGGCTGCAGTTCGACGGTGCCGACGACGGCTTTAGCGCGCTTCGGATCCGAGAGATATTCGTTCAGATCCATCAGGAACGGCGGTTCACAGGAGGTGTCGGCGTCCAGGAAGATCGTCCAGTCGCTTTTCGGCGAGACGGCATCGAATCCTGCGTTGCGCGCGCGGGAGACTCCTTTATGCGAGGTCATCACTTTCAGATTATCGCAGGCGAATGAACGGGCGATTTCCAGCGTGCGGTCGGTGGAGCCGTTTTCCACGACGATCACTTCGTAGGATGATTTCGGATATTCCAGATCGCACAGATGCGTCAATGTCTCGCTCAAATACCGGGCTTCATTGTGCGCGGGGATGACGATGGAGAAGAAAAGATGCTTGGGCATAGGGTCGCCGTACTGAATGGTCTTTTCAGTATACCTGACGACCGCCTGTTTGTGTATTGAGCGTATGCCCGGGAGGTCGGTATACTTATATATATGGAAGGCATGTTCTATCCGTCGCGGCCGCAGTGGCCCCGGCCGGGTATTGTCGTCATCGGAATCATCGCCGCAAGTATCGCGGCGTGGATCGCGTGGACGGTCCTTGCAGGTGCACCGCAGGCGGATGCCGTCGCCGGACAATTCGTGGTGCCGCTGGGGACGACGCAGGCGGCGGTCGCCGATAAGCTCGCGGCGGAAGGATTCGTGAAGCATGCCCAGGTATTCGCGCGATTGAGTGCGCTCCGCGGATCGGTGCAGCCGGGCGGATATACGATAGCGAAGGACATGAACGCATGGCAGGTCGCCGGCGCTCTGGCGCAGCAGCCGTCGGCGGCGTGGGTGATCATTCCCGAAGGGTTGCGGAAAGAGGAGATCGCCGATCTGCTGGCGCGGTCGCTCGGATGGACTGATGCGAAGAAGAGCGAATGGCTGACGGTGGATACCGTTTCGCCATCCGACTACCGCGAAGGCGTCTATTTTCCCGACACGTATCTGATTCCGCTCACCGAATCTCCTGCGGATGTCGCCAAACGACTCCAGAATCATTTTGAGGAAGTGTTCGCGCCCTATGCGTCCGAAGCATTGCGGCAGAACATCCGGTGGCCGACGCTGGTGAAGATCGCGTCCATCGTCCAACGCGAAGCCGCGGGTTCTTCGGATATGCCGCTCATCGCGGGAATCATCTGGAACCGCCTGTTGGGCAGCATGCGCCTGGAAATCGATTCCACGCTGCAGTATGCGCGCGGAAATACGGGAAACGGCTGGTGGGCGCCGCTGACCGCGGCTGATAAGAAGATCGATTCGCCGTACAACACCTATCTGCATGCCGGATTGCCGCCGACGCCGATTTCCAATCCCGGACTGGATGCGATCAAAGCGGTACTGCATCCGGCGAAAACCGACTGCCTCTATTATCTGCACGACGCCTCACGGCAGATTCACTGTTCGGCGACGTACGCGAGCCATCTGCAGAATATTTCTACCTATCTCCGGCAGTAAGACGGTGGAAAACCGATTGCCGTGCGGGTGCTATACTGAATACATATGAAGATGCTCAATAAAATCTTCAATTTTTACACCCTTGTCATCATCAACGTCGCCATCATCTGGGCGGCTGAACTTTCCGGCCAGGGACATCTCTTTTTCGAAACCGGCGCAATCCACGGCATCGCGATCCTTTTCATCATACTGGCGCTGACCCGGCTGGTGGAGCATTATTACATTGCTGATCCGATTCTCAAGCGGTTCCTGCAGGGATCGCTGGCCGCTCTGCTGCTCTTTTCCGCATCACACGTCATCGAGTTCCTGAGTTATTTCGTCGCCGGTTCCTATACCGACGCGCTCTTCGCCAGCGTGGCGAACTTCTATCTGCTGAGCCTGCTCATGATCATCATCGGCGCGGAATATTTCCTCCAATACTACTATCATCGGTCGCCGCAGATCGTCCGCCTGCTGATGGTCACCGCTGCGGCTTTCTTCGCACTGACGGTGTGGTTCGTGTTCCAACCGGCAAGCGTGTCGCTGGATCTTCAGAGCAGTACGCCGTACCTCTACACGCTGATGCTCTGCATTATCGGAGGCTATGCGGTCGTGGACACGATCCAGATCGGCAAAGCGATACCGTTCTTCAAGGATTTTTCCGGCGTGCTGACGATGGCGGTCGGCCTGATCATTTTCGCCGCGGTGACGAACATATTCTACGATCTGCATGGCGCGTTGGGCGTGGATGAATACCAATTCGTCTATCTCAGCCACTTCACCTTCTACGCGGCGCTGAGCGCGATCTATCTTTCATTCGGAAAACTGACCGGCACGACGGGCCTGCACCGGGATATCCGGGAATTCGCCGAAGGCGGCGCCGCGGGGCCTTAAAGGTCGTTCAAACGGAAGCTTTACAATTAAATACGTATTTCGATTTAGTATGATGAAACTTGATGCTCAGAAATTCGCCCTTGCCGGAGGATTGTTGTGGGGTGCGTGCATGTTCCTGTGCACGTGGCTCGCGCTCTGGTCCGGCTATTCCATGGATTTCCTGAACCTGATGGGTTCGATCTATCCGGGATATATGGTGACTGCCGGCGGCAGCGTCGTCGGACTGGTCTACGGATTCTTCGACGGCTATATCGGCGGTTGGTTGTTCGCGAAGCTGTACAACTGGCTGCTCGGCTAGGCCGTGTCACGCAAAAGCCGCCTCTCTCGGGGCGGTTTTTGATCGGGCGTGATATGATACGGATATGGCATTGCACATCGGCGAAACGGCTCCGGAGTTCTCGCTGCCGGACAAAGAGGGGAAAGTCCATTCCCTGAAGGACTACCGCGGGAAATGGGTGGTGCTTTATTTTTATCCGAAAGACAACACGCCGGGATGCACGATTGAGGCCTGCGGGATGCGCGATCATTTCCCCGCGTTTGAAAAGGTGAAAGCCGCGATGCTGGGCGTCAGCGCCGATCCGTCCGCAAGCCACCGGAAGTTTTCCGATCAGTACCGGCTGCCGTTCACGCTGCTTTCCGATGAATCAAAAGAAACCCTCGCGCGGTATGGCGTGTGGGCGGAAAAAAGCATGATGGGCCGGAAATACATGGGCATCCTCCGGACGACCTTTCTGATCGATCCGCACGGGAAGATCGCGAAAATATATGAAAAAGTAAAACCCGCGGGGCATGCGGAAGAGATTCTCGCCGACATGCGCTCGCTGCAGGCGGCATGAAGACATTCACCGAACGGATCCGGTATCCGAAATTCACCCTGTTGCTGCTGACGCTGATCATCGGGTACGGGATATTCCGCGGACAGAACTTCCAGCCGTTCCGGAGTTTCCTCGCATCGGACAGTTATCTGAACGCATTTCTCGCCGGTCTTTTTTTCGTGTACAGTTTCACCGCCGGTCCGGCAACGGCGACGCTGGTCCTCCTGGGAGAGCGGCATTCGATCCTGGTGACCGGATTGGTGGCGGGCGCAGGCGCGCTGGCGGGGGATCTGCTCATTTTCAAATTCATCCGGTTCTCGTTCCGGGATGAAATCGATAGATTGTCGCGGACGCGGCCGCTCATGGCGGTGCACCGGGCGATTCCCGATGCGATCCGCGGCGCGGTCATGCTGGTCATCGGACTGGTATTCATCGCCTCGCCATTGCCTGATGAGATCGGCGTGGCGCTTGTGGCGAGCTATCTGTCGATCGAGACCAGGACGTTCGCCGTGCTGTCGTACGTATTGAATACCGCCGGCATATTCGCGCTGTTGTACGCGAGCAGGTTTTTCATATAGGCGCTCGGCGTGCTTGCGGTGAGCGTTGCGGCGATGGATGTCGGCGCCGTTCCGTTGTCGCGCACCACGATGAGCATCTTTTTCCATCCGCGCAAGAATCCTTCAACGCTGATCTGGTGTTCGGTCTTGGTACTTGCCGGATCGTGATAGTACACGGTCGTGTCGGTGAATCCGGTGACCACGACCAAATGGCCCAATGACGCGTTCGGGTTGAATTTGTTGTGGATGGAGGCGATGACCGGTCCGTCGGCGAGCATGGTTTCCATGGCCGCCAATGCTTTCGCGTCGGACATCGCGGTGAAGTCGGCCGTCGATCCGACAAGGCCGTATTGATCCGCCACCTCCGCAAGCTGCAGATGCTTCCATCCGGCTGACGGTTCGTATGCTCCGTCTGCAAGCGCCTGCTTCAACAGGGTGACGAGCGAAACGGACAGTTTAGGTTTGTAGTACTGGATTTCCATCGCCAGGCTCGCGAGGCCGCAGCTTTCCTGCCGCCATTGGACCTCGGGCATGTCCTGGAACTGGGAATAGTACGGTACGTTGGTGTAATGAAGCATATTAGGAAGAGATTATTACGATATCGGTTTTTTTGATGCCGAAGTGTTTCGCCTGGGAAGTCGTCGGAAACCAGACGTCCACGCGGTCAGGATAGCGGCGGTTCATACGGTCGTCAACGGTGAAGATCTTGTCGCCGAACAGCGCTGGGATTTTCACCTTGGTGCCGAACGGAAGGAAGTTCGCCGCGATGATGCCGTCATACACATGCTTGCCCGAAGCCGCGATGAACGGAGTCGAGTCGGTCTGGCTGACCGTCGACGAATACGCGGTGACGGTCACCGAGAGGGTCGTGGTCGCGTCCGGGGCCGTTTGGGCAGGCGAAAAAACCAGCGTTTCCGGCGTTGAGCTCGGCAGGGAATTACCCGCCAGCAAAGGGGAAAGCGCAGGGGTCGTGGAGGAAAGGACGTTCAATACCAGTCCTGCCGCCAGCGCCTGATTCACGGTCTTTTTGAGGTTTGTTTTGATCATAGTATATGGTCGTTATTCCTATTAAAAACGCCCCCCATGGGGCTGCCTTTAATCCTGCTAACTATAACATATAC
>JAGWKK010000001.1 GCA_028865335.1 Patescibacteria group bacterium
GTAAGGACGTCAACGATATCGCCTGATTTCAATTGGTAATCAAGGGAGACGATCTTGCCGTTCACTTTCGCGCCGGTGCATGCATCGCCGATGGCGGTGTGGATCTGATAGGCGAAGTCGATCGGCGTGGCGCCGACGGGCAAATCGATGACTTCGCCTTTCGGGGTGATGGCGAAGATCCGGTCCTTGAAGAAGTCGATTTTGAGCGATTCCAGGAATTCTTCCGGCGTATTGAATTCCTTCTGCCAGTTGCGCAGCTGGTTCACCCACTGCAATTCCTTTTTGTCGGCATTGATCGCCTTCTTTTCTATATATTCCTTACTGCCCTTCGCCTGTTCATATGCCCAGTGGGCGGCGATACCTGTTTCCGACTCATCATGCATTTCCTGCGTGCGGATCTGCACTTCCAGAATCCGGTTATCCACGCAGAACACGGTGGTGTGGATGCTGCGATATCCGTTCGGTTTCGGCAAAGCGATATAATCCTTGATCCGGTTGGGGAGCGGCGGCCAGAGATTGTGGACCACGCCGAGCGCGGCATAGCAGTCGGCGATGGTCGGGACGACGATGCGGAGCGCGACGAGGTCGTAGATCTTGTCCACGTCCATGTCGTAGCGGAGAAGTTTCTTGTACAGGCTGGCGTAGCGTTTCGCGCGCGAATCAACGAGCAGAACGGGGATGCCCGCTTTGCGCAGCGCTTCGATGACCATCGGTTTTATCTTTTCGGTATAGCGTTCGCGTTCCTCGTATTTCTCCTTCACGGTGCTGAGCAGCCAGCGATATTCCTGCGGATAGATGAAGGGGAACGCGAGGTCTTCCAATTCGCCGCTGATTTTCTGCATCCCGAGCCGGTAGGCGATCGGGGAATAGATTTCCATGGTTTCCAGGGCGATCCGCTTCTGTTTCTGCGGCGGAAGCGCGCCGAGTGTTTCCATATTATGCAGCCGGTCGGCGAGCTTCACGATGACGACGCGGATATCCTGGCTGAGCGCGAGAATCATCTTGCGGAGATTCTCCACCTGCCGCTCCACGCCGCGGTATTTGATCTTGCCGAGCTTGGTGACGCCGTCCACGAGGAAGGCGACCTCATCTCCGAATTCGCTCCGGATTTCCTCCAGGGAATAATCCGTATCTTCCACAATGTCGTGGAGAAGTCCCGCAATGATGCTGGTCGGCCCCAGGCCCCATTCCGCGATGTACTCGGCCGTCATCAGCGCATGATTGAAATACGGCTCGCCGGTCTTGCGCTTCTGGCCCTGGTGCAGTTTTTGGGAAAGCTCATATGCCCGGCGAATGGATTCGTCGGTCTTGATCATCTGTTCTATCTTCGGAGCGCGCATATTTTCAGTATATCCGAAGATATGCGGCAGCGATACTAGGCGGAGTCGGGTTCTGATTCCGGACTTGGGGCTTTCTCCTGAGTCGGCTCAGCCGCGGATTCGGCTTCTTTCGGCTTCTTTTCTTCGGGGGGATTGAGCGGATTGGTCCAGCTTGCGTAATCGCAGTCCGGGTAGCGGTTGCAGCCCCAGAATATCTTTCCGCGGGCGCGGCCGCGGGTGACGCGGCGTTCGATGACGTCGCCTTTTCCGCATTTCGGACAGACGAGGCCGATCTTTTTCTGCTCACTCGGGATCTTCTTGGTGTTTTTGCAGTCGGGAAATCCCGAGCATGCCATGAACCTTCCGAATCGGGAGAATTTGATGATCATCGGCTTTCCGCACTTTTCGCATACCACGCCGGTCGGCTCCGGTTCCGGCTGCTGGGTCTTTTCCACGACTTTGTATTTCTCTTCCAGGTTTTTTTCGAACGGCCCGTAGAAATTCCGGATGATGTCGTGCCAGTCCTTGCTCCCTTCCGCGATTTCATCGAGTTCGTTTTCCATGGTCGCGGTGAAATTGATGTCCACGATCTGCGGGAAGTGCTCTTTCAGGACGTTGGTCACGATGATGCCGATGTCGGTCGGCACGAAGCGGCCGCCTTCCTTGATGACGTAATTGCGGCTCTGGATGACCGACAGCGTCGGCGCATAGGTGGATGGCCGGCCGATGCCGTGTTCTTCGAGCGCCTTGATCAAGCTGGCTTCGTTGAAACGTGGCGGCGGTTCGGTGAAATGCTGCTCCGGAGCGAATGCCTGCAGGGAGAGTTTTTCGTCCGCGGCCACTTCCGGCAGTTCGGTTTCCACGAACTTCTGCTTCCATACCTTGAGGAAGCCGTCGAATTTGAGCATAGTTCCGTTCGCGCGGAAAAGATAGTCGTGTCCGCCGCCGGAGGCGCTGATGTCGATCTGCGAGGAATGGAATTCCGCCTGCGGCATCTGGGTTGCGGTGAATCGCGACCAGATCATGTTGTACAGTTTTTTCTCGCCCGGATCCTCCGCGGTGATAGA
Organism: Patescibacteria group bacterium; assembly: GCA_028865335.1. Classification (GTDB taxonomy): domain Bacteria; phylum Patescibacteriota; class Minisyncoccia; order UBA6257; family 02-FULL-45-10c; genus REEB48. Next base: position 2,387 of record JAGWKK010000001.1, read on the forward strand.
GTCGGGTTCGTTGGCGATATCGGTCGGTCGGATGGCTTCGTGCGCTTCCTGTGCGAGACGCGATTTGGTCGTAAAGGTGCGCGGGGTCGGAAGTGCGTATTCCTCACCGAGGTTCTTGGTCAGCCAGGTCTGCGCCGCGGCAAGCGATTCCTTGGAAAGATTGACCGAATCGGTACGCATGTAGGTGATCAAGCCGCGTTCATACAGGCGCTGGGCGAGCAGCATGGTCTTCTTCGCGGAAAAGCCGAGACGCTTGGATGAGGTCTGCTGGAGGGTGCTGGTCGTGAACGGCGGAAGCGGATTTCGCTTCAGCTCCTTTTTCTCGACGTTCGCCACGGTGAAATCCGCATGGGCGAGCGCGTCGGTGACTGCGCCGATATCCTTGTTCGCGCGGAAGGTGAACCGCTCGACGGATTCGTTGTCGATCTTGCTGAGATTCGCCTGCAGCGGTTTTTGCGCCGGCGTAAGGAGGTTCGCTCCCAGCGTCCAGTATTCTTCAGGGACGAATTTCTTGATCTCCTCTTCGCGTTCGACGACGAAACGGACGGCGACGGACTGCACGCGTCCGGCGGAAAGTCCGCGGGCGATCTTCTTCCAGAGGAACGGCGAGAGTTTGTAGCCGACCAACCGGTCGAGGACGCGGCGTCCCTGCTGGGCGTTTACGAGCGCGAGATTGATTGTGCGCGGATGTTCCAGCGCGGCTTTGATCGCCGACTTGGTGATTTCATGGAAGACGATGCGTTCGGTTTTTGTCTCATCGATGCCGAGCGCATGCGCAAGATGCCAGGCGATCGCTTCTCCTTCGCGGTCCTCATCAGTCGCCAGAATGACCTTGTCGGCCTTCTGGGCTAGTTTCTTCAGTTTGGTGACGTTCTTTTTCGCCTTGGTCGGGATGATGTATTGCGGTTCGAAATTATGATCCACGTCGATGCCGAGTTTGCTCTTCGGAAGGTCGCGAATATGGCCGTACGATGATTCGATCGTATAGCCTTTTTTGACGAACTTCGATATGGTTTTTGCTTTTGTCGGTGATTCGACGATGACGAGTTCCATAGGTCTGATATTATTATGCGATGCAATACTGCTGGCCCAATTCTTTTATTATACCTTTAATGCTCAGCAAGGCGAGCGCCTGGTTGACTTCCGTGATGTCCTTGCCGGTTTTTTCAGCGATGGCATCGGCGGTGGCGGATCCTCCGGCATCGCGGATGGCGATGACGATGTCGCGCTCGTCTCCCGTGACCAGATCTTCCGGAGATGCGCCCTGATGTTCCGTCAGGCCGTAGTGTTCCAGGATGTCTTCCGGTTCGGTGACCAGCATCGCGCCGCTTTTGATGAGCGCATGGGATCCTTTGTAATTCGTGAGCTGGGTACTTCCCGGGATGACGAAGATGTCGCGGTTCTGTTCCAGGGCGAAGCGCGCGGTGGCGAGAGAGCCGGACCGCTCGGGCGCTTCGATGATCAGCGCTCCGGTCGAGAGTCCGCTGATGATGCGGTTGCGGACCAGGAAGTTGGACGGATTGTATCCGTGGCCGAATGCGAATTCGGAAACAATCGCTCCGCCGCTCTTAAGGATTTCGTCCGCAAGCCGGACATGGGCGCGGGGATAGATATAGTCGAGCGGCGTGCCGAGGATGGCGATGGTCTTGCCGCCGACATCCAGTGCACCGCGGTGCGCTTCGGCATCGACACCGAGCGCGAGTCCGCTGATGATCGGCACGCCGGCTCCGGCGAGCGCCGTTGCGAATGATTTCGCGAGTGTTTTGCCATGCGGAGTCGCCGCGCGGGTTCCTACGACCGCGATGGCGGGCTGAGCATAGGCGATATCGCCAAGGACATAGAGGCCGTGGGGCGGAAAGGGGATTTCCCGCAGAAGCGCGGGATATTCCGGATCATCTTTCAGGATGAGCCGGACGCCCAGCTTGGCGACAGGCGCGAATGACTGCTCTGGATCGGGCGCATCCTTGGTGGCCGCCCACGATTCCTTCCAGGATCTGTGTTTTTCAAAAAGCTTCGCGAGCTTGCCGTGGTTTCCCTTCAGCCCGATCGCGAGCGCATTATAATAGAAAGCTTCATGCATACATGTGCCTGGCTACTGATAATGGATATTATAGTAGTCGGTTTGCGTCCGGAAGGCAAGCTGCGCGGGTTGCGGAGCGGAAAATCTGATACAATAAAGGAAAGGACTTCTATGCAGGACGCAGATTTCAAAGAGTGGCTGATGTGGCATGCCGGCGGTGGCGCGGTTCTTTTGATTGTATTGGGTGTCATCATTCTTTGGGTCGGATCGGACATCGCGTCACGGGTGACCCAGATCCAGGCCCAGCGCCAGCAGCTTGAAAATCGACTTGCCGCGCTCGATTCCCTGGTGGCGCTCCGTTCGGGCGAGGAACAGGCCGCGGCGATGCTTCCGCAGCTGCAGGCGGCGCTTCCGTCCAAGGATCAGCTGATCAATTTTTCCCAGTTCCTTCAATCTCTCGCTGCCGCCGATAAACTGACGCTCGGTTTTTCGTTCGGCGCGGAAACGGCATCAACGGCGCAAATGCCGGGATCGGCCAGCTTCACGGCGACCCTTTCCGGGTCGTACGCGAACTTTCTGAAATTTCTGAGCGCCGCGGAAACCGGTCCGTATTATATCGACACGCATTCGATTGATGTGACGAGCGAAAACGGAAAGACGGGCATCATCGTGCACGGGAGCGTGTACTCCCAATAATCATATGGAACTGAATTTCAAGAACAAACGAGAATTGACTTTTCTCAGCATTGGTATTTTAATGGTAATCATGGTTTCTTTGTCGGCTGCCGGAATGATCTATTTCCTGCTTGCCAACGTCAACGGCGCGCTGACGAAACAGGCCGCGGCACCGCAGGGAACCGTGAGATTCGAACTCAATGCGGCTACGGCATTGATTAAGAAATAGAAATGAAGGGTGACTAGTTCCCGCCTGTGGCGAGGCTCGCCCATAGGGCGGCAGTGGTAGAACGCTGTCCTGATAAGACAGACCTGCCTGCCGGCAGGCAGGGGTCATAGGTTCGATCCTATTCCATTTTTACGACAACGCGTCTAGAGTTAATATCAGGGTAGGGGTCGAGGTTCGATTCCTTTTAAATCGGGTGACTAGTTCAGTGGTAGAACGCTGTCCTGATAAGACAGAGGTCGCAGGTTCGATTCCTGCGTCACCCACAAATATAAAAAACCGGACTTGTTCCGGTTTTTTATATTTTGCGCAGGAATCGAACCAGCCGCACCCCATATCAGGAAGGAATGGGAAACCGCAGGTGTCCCAGAAGGGGGTCGGGGTGCGGCGTGGTTCGAGTGAGCGAGCGGGCTATCCAGCCGCGAGTGAAACTTTCATTCCTGCGTCACCCACAGAAATGACGATTTGACTTATAGCATATAATATGCTATATTCTACTCAGCAGTACATCACGGGCAACCGTGAAATCCTGGATGCCGAAAGGCACATGAAGGGAGGAAGTCATGACGAACGAGAACGAGAAGGTCGTCAACGGGCACCGCGTCAAGACGGGCGAGCCCGGCGAGAACGGGACGAAGTCCAACGAGCGGCACATCCTCAGGCAGATCCACGAGAAGCGCAAGCAGGACAAGCTGCAGCTCGTGAAGGTCAACGAGGCCGCGCGGGCGCTCCGGTCGCCGGCGGACCAGATGGCCGTCTTGGACGACCGGCTCGGCGAGGGCATGGGCGCGAACAAGGAGCGGCTGCGTCTCGAGATCGCGAGGGCGGAGCTGAGCCTGAAGGGGCTCGACGGCCGCAAGGGTTCGATGGACCCTTCGTACCTCAAGAGGGAGACCGCGTACCTCCAGGACTTCATCCGGCGCCGCAAGGCGGAGCTCGAGAAGGTCAAGCTGGAGAACCGCGGCTACCGCGAGATGCGGAAGTTCGGCCTCCGTCCGCGCGAGCACGCGTACGAGGAGATGCCGGCGACGGCCCTCGCCCAGGTCGCCTAAGCAGTAAGGTTTTCCGGCCGGTTTTTCCTTAAAAACCGGCTTTTGTTTTTTCATGTTGCCGAAAATATCCTTTTTTGATAAGCTGGATACAGGTTTTTCAAGCATGCGCGTTTAGCCCCTGCCTTCGGTAGACAGGCCTGCCTGCCGGCAGGCAGGTCAGTAGGTAGAGCGGTCGCCGACGGCGACAGGTCGGAGAAAGGTTCTTTTTATAGATAATAATGTTTGCGCCCTTAGCTCAGTGGTAGAGCGTTTCATTGACATTGAAAAGGTCGGAAGTTCGATCCTTCCAGGGCGCACCAATAACAAATAAAAATATAAAAGAATATTTGACTTTCGTCTGATATTTTCTTAAGCTAGCCCCAGGACATCGTTTCCAAAAAGGAGGGTGTATGGCGGATATGCCGGATGATACCTGGCGAGATGGCTATGTGCACTATGCAGTTGAGTGTTATCAGTCTTCTCCGGACGCAGGCATGGCATGCGGGATCCGACTCTCAACATGGGCGACTCCTGAGCGAATGGCTTCCTGGCCAAAGCAAAAGACCAGCCCCAATTCAGAAACCGACCTCGGCTATACCTGGGCCAAGAAGAGAGTGACGTGTCCGAAGTGCCGTTCTGAGATCGAAAAGAACAAGTACCGCGGTCCCTAAAGGGGCCGCTTTTTGTTTGTTGCTATTAGTTTGAAAATGAAGCAAAATATATTTAATGATGGACTCCCAACACGAAATGAAGGACGAAGAGGTTCTGCGGAAGGCGATGGAAGATCCGTCGTATTTTTCGCTGCTCGTCGACCGGTATGAGGACGCTTTTCTGCGGAAGGCGATGGGCGTCGTGCATAACCGGGAAGAATCCGAAGACATCGTCCAGGAGACGTTCACAAAGATCTACCGCTACGCGGGGAATTTCAAGAAACAGAAAGGGATAGAATTCAAAAGCTGGGCGTACAAGATCCTGATGAACACGTCGTTCACGCATTATCAGAAGCTGAAAAAGAGCAATGCGAATACGGAATATCTGGATCCGGTGCTGTATGAGGACAAACCGGAGGAGGGAGGGCAGGATTTCGCGGTCATGCACGACGCGCGGCAGGCGGTGAACGAAGTGATCACGCAGATGCCGGAATATTTCGCCCGGGTGCTGAAGTTATATTATCTGGAAGACAAGTCCTATGCGGATATCTGCAAGACCGAGAAGATATCGCTGCCGACCCTGAAGATGCGCTTGTTCCGTGCCAAGCGGCTGTTCGAAAAATTAAGCGCGGAAACCGAAAATCAACATGGAAACACCCACTAACCCGACCCTGCGCCAGTTTCTGAAGAACCGTATCTTATGGAAGGTCTATACGATGTGGTTTTTGCGCCGCATCGTTCCGTTGATCGTCCTGCAGGTCGCGGCGATCGCGCTGGCCTTGCAGATTTTCGCGAAGAACGTGTTTGTGAGCATGGTATTCAGGAACGCCGCCGTCGCTTCGGAACAGGGATACTGGGCGTTTCTCGGATATCTCTGGTACGCCTTTTTGAATACCCGTCCGCTCGTGCAGGTTACTGTCCTGGTGATCCTGGGCGTCGTGGCGTTGCTGATCCGGGACGTTGTCCGCATGGTCATGACGTATGCCACTCTGAAGGTCCGGGGTGACCGGGGGTAGGGTAACTGGCCTGCGGCCAAATTCCTAATTACTAATAACTAATGTCGGGTGGCTAGTGACGGGGTGAAACCCCGCACTGAGCCGAGCGCTTCGTTTTTCACACCGCTTCAGAAAAGCCCCGCGTTAGTGCCAGGCTGTTGCTTCTGCAAATCAAGCTGATAGGAGAAGAAAAACGGCAATGCGGTGCGGCGCTCGACCTGCCTGCCGGCAGGCAGGTCTAGTGACGGGGTGAAACCTTTCTGCTTAGTATCCAGTTACACTTAATAGATCCAGCGATTTTAGAGTAGACTGTCGGTGCTTCGACCGGTATCGACTACCTCATAGATACTCTAAAGTTTCCAGATCTCTATTTTACAGTTAGTTCATATCTTTCTTAAAAGCCCCGTCGGGGGCTTTTAAGTATCTATTGTTTCACGAGAGTGGCGGTGACGGTTTCACGGGCGGCGAGCTGTTCGGTGTCGTAGGTAAAAGTTGGCGACCCCGACTCTTTCCATTGGTACCCCGGCGGTGCGATGAGGGTATATTCCAGCGATCCGTCCACGCCGGATTGTTTTTCGAATACGAAGGTGTAGGTCATGCCGTCATGGATCGGAAGCGGGTTGCCGCTTTGGTATTGCACGGTGAGCGTCCGGGTCTTTTGCGGATCGGTAGTCAGCCACGCGCCGAATGATATCTTGTTCCATTCGGATCCGACGAGCGTCTGCATCGGCCGGTTAAGCGTTTCGGACGATTCGATGCGCGCGAGGTCGGGATCGATACTCAATTCCGGTGCCGGCGGAACCGGCGTGCGCGCCGCATCATTGCCGGTCAGCGCCAGAAGCTTTGAGCCGGGCGGCGTGAGTATCGTTATGAAATCCTTGTTCGGAACCAGGTAATACCAGTCGGTCTGATTCGTGTCCTGGAAGTCGCGGGTGACCGCGAGCTGGTCGATGACATTGCCGTCCGCGTCGATCGTGCTGGTGAGCGCGACGTGCTGGTTGATCAGTGCGTCGGTTTTTCCGCCGGCAACATTGGCGTTCACGACGGCCAGGTAATCTCCGGTGAAGTCGTCGGGCAGTGCGTAGACGCTACCGGCCACATCGGCGGTATTGAGGAATTCCTGCAGACGACTATCGCTCGCATAGGCCATGATGTCTTTGGTTTTCACGTGATCAGCGAGCGTTGCGACGAGCTGCGATTTTTGATCCGCGGTGAGCGTGTGGAGTTTCTGCATCAGAAGCGGCATCAGGACGGAAAGGATCTTTTTCGGATTCTGTCCCGGTTTCTTGTCGGGACCCAGCTCCACTTCGTGCTGGAGTTCGGGCAGGAAATTCTGTTCGGTGATGGTCAGGTTGTAATCGGGAAGATCGATCGGTCCGGTGATGCCGAGAATGGATTGGAGGACGTTGGTGTTGATGCCGACGACGGCGCTGAAGAATATATGCGTCGGCTGATAGAGATTGGAGTCCTGGAGCAGGGACGCCACCTTTTTCGCCGAGGTCGGGAAATCGAAGAACCAGTTCGCGTCGCGGGCGCCCCAGGTCGGCGTGATACCGCTGAGCTGTTCCGGCGGAGCGATCTTGAGATCGAGCTGACGGTCGGCGTTATAGATGTCATCGACATTGATGGCGGTGATGTTGCCCTGATTGAGCACGACGTCGCCGTAACTTCCCAGGAATCCGCCCGCCGGGCGGATCTCGGTCGGGTTCTGGAAGAGGACGAGGATGTGCTGGTCGCCGGGGGCGGTCAGGAGCGTCCGGAGTCCGGCGATGCCCGAGCTTGCGGCGGCGAAATCAGGTTCGATGCGATTGTATTCCTGCGAGACGAGCTTTGCGGCGGATGCGAGCGGGCCGTTGCTCAATGCGATTCCTGATGCCTCGGCCGCGAGGTTGTCGGCGATCAGCTTCGCCGAAGAGACGTTGTTGTCGATGCGCGTCACGGCTGCGACCAGTTCGTCGCCATGGCCCGAGGTCGCAAGTCCGAGCGCGTTGTTTTTAAGGAAATCCACATCTTTTGAAATGTCAGCTGCTTTCTGGTTGAGCGCTGCGCCCTGCGCGACTGCGTCGGGAAGCATGCCGGCGCCCGGAATGAAGGCGTTTGCGATGCCGGTCAGCAGGGATATGCCGGGTGCGTGCGCTTGCCGGTCCAGCGCGGTGAAGTCGGCGGAGAGTGATTGGAGCTCGGTACTGAGGTTGCCGGTATTCAGGGTCGTCGCCGCGGTTTTGAGTCCCGGCAGCTGTGCCTTGATGCGGGCGATGATAGCCAGGGCATTATGGGCGAAAAAGAAAAGCGAAAAGAAAATGAAAGAAACGCCTGCCGCGATGCCGATGGTGACCGGTTGGATGCGGGTCGGGGTATTCGGTTTCCGGTGAAGTACGCGCTCATGCTCCCGGGCCGCTTCCGCGCGCTTGAGTTCGGGCGCATAGCGCTTGCGGGGGAGCGGCTTGTGCACGTCGCGCATGGTTTTTCGGGGCTGGGGTGTCGGCTGATGCATACCACGTAGTGAGCCTGCGATACTCTTCGCAGAATTTAATTTACTTTGAATTATAACTGATTACTGTTCGTACGATAAACATTTCTGCCAGGCAGACACGGGGCGAAGAGGATTAAATTCCCATCGCAGGTCTACTACATGGCATATATATAAAAATACCATTTTTGTAGGACGCCCCCTAATGAGTATTTTTTTGAAAATTGACAGAATCATATATAGATGATAGTATGTTTCTAATCGTCGAGGGCTGCGAAGTCCCGACGGAGACGTACTTTGACGTTGGTTGCGGAAAGCAATCACCCTCAGCTCGCGGGCAGCGAGAAGTCGTCCGGCTAACAGCCGGAGGAGAGTGCCATGAAATACGGAGACCTGACACTTGGAAAAGCGGAAGCGATCGTGAACAAGCTTGGCGGCATGGAGGGCGTGAAGCGCTTCCTGGCCGGGGAGTTGGAGTTGGTGGAAGCAGCTAAGCCAGCCTTCCCCACCTGGAGGACCGTCAAGCTCGGCACCGGCCTGAAGACCGCCACTGACTTCCGCAGCGCCCTCATGATGCACGGATACGAGGTGAGCGTCTACGCCAACAACCTTCTCGACAAGGTCGCGGTGGCGAACCAGGAGATCGATGTGAACCTGGTGGATGTCTCGGCCGCGGAGCTCGGTTTTCCCAGGGGAGCCACCCGTGCGGAAATCTACCGTCGTGCCCACAAGCGTGGTCTGGAGCTTTGCCCTGCGGAAGTCGGTCCTCAGCTCCGTCTGCAGTACCCGGATCAACCGGATAACGAGTGGCGTCTGATCGCCATGAAGCCGCTGAACGGATCGGGCAGAGACTTCAGTACGTTCGTCGTCACTCGCATTGGCCCTAATCGATGGCTCAACGACTTCCTCATCGACCCCGCCCGTGTCTGGAACGCCGCCGCCCGGTTGGTGTTCGTCCGTCACTAGAAGCGGACCAACCTGCCTATCGGTAGGTAAACCTCGGTTCCTTCCGAGAAAGTGAAATCTTTCTCGGAAGGGCCGGGGTCTTTTTATTTATGTCGGGTGTTGACCGAAAAAGGGTTATACGCTATACTCATAATCACTATGATCGCTGAAGCAATCTTGCCGAAAATCAAGCCGGGAGCCATGGTGAAGGTTTTCGAAAAAGTGAAAGAAGGGGATAAGGAGCGCCTGTCGCAATTTTCCGGCCTGGTTTTGGCGCGGAAGCACGGATCCGAGACCGGAGCGTCCTTTACGGTCCGCTCGACGATCGCGGGTGTGAGCGTGGAGAAGGTATATCCGATCCATTCGCCGGTGATCGAGAAAGTTGAAGTGCTCAGCGCGCCGAAGAAGGTGCATCGCTCAAAACTGTACTATGTCCGCGAGCTGTCCCGTAAGCAGACCCGCCAGAAGATCGGAACGGTGAAGTAGCGCATCGCATACAGCAAGAAGTGAACAGCTCCCTCGGGAGCTGTTTACTTTTCATGATTCTTTGGTCTACAATAGTGAAAGCAGTATTTGCAATGCGCAGGTGGCGAAACTGGCAGACCTGCCTGCCGGCAGGCAGGCGCACTACCTGAGGCGACAGAATATATGTATTCTGATTACGTTCTCAAAAGTATCAAGCGCTCTTATTTGTATGTCGGAATGACGAATAATATTAATCGTCGTTTTTTTCAACACCAGTATGGCCGCGAAAAAACTACCGCGCCCTATCGACCATTTAAACTGCTCATTGTTGAAAAATATGATACGCGTAAATCGGCACGAGTTCGTGAAAAGTATCTAAAATCAGGAGTTGGCAAAGAGTGGATAAAGAGGTATGATTTTGAGCACAATGCGCAGGTGGCGAAACTGGCAGACGCACTACCTTGAGGTGGTAGCGCCCGCAAGGGCTTGGAGGTTCGAATCCTCTCCTGCGCACAAAGTATAAATGACCGAAGTCCGTCCGGTTGTGCAATTCATGGGCTTTATCAGAAACGAGCAGGAAAAAGGCTGATTGGGTCGCATGTTTTGACGCGCGGTTTTCTATTTGATACGCTAGACGCAGTACATCAGAAGGAGTGATCATGTCCGATCGGAAATGGGCTCTGCTGATCGTGGGGAAGTCCTTTGCGATGATTTTCCTGCTGCTGGGGATAGTCGCGCTTGCCGGCCACTATCAGGGGCGCGCTCGCACCCGCCGCGTCCATATGGTCGTCTCGCTGCGCGAGCCGTGGGATGACGCAGTGAGCTGGGACCGGGAGAAGGGGACGCAGCGGAAATATCGGAATCCCTCGTCGGATCCGATGGGAGAGCTGATCATGGGCGATTCCCGTACCTATTACGGGATGCCCGACGTCCGGACGTATTTCCGGTTCCATGTGGGATTTCCGCGGGATGCCCGCGTGGAGAATGCGTATCTGCTGCTGCGCTGTTCGGCGAGCGGCCAGACGCAACCGAAGCTGTCCATCGCCATGATCGAGCGTGATTCCTTCCGGCTGAACCACGTCCCGTGGTCGCTGCCGCTTTCGCGGATCCGCGTCGGATGGAAATACGACACGGCGGACTGGAAGTGGGTGAAGTACGGCGCATATCGCACGCCGGATCTGGCCACGCTCATCCAGAATCATATCGAGCGGCATCCCGATTCGCAGATGATCGGTTTTGTCATCATCAATCGTCCCGAGAATCACGACGCCTTCAAAGGCATCTGGTCGTTCGACGACAAGCCCGGATACGCCGCCAAACTGATCGTGGTTTATTCCGCGCCCTGACCGGGCGCTTTTTGTTTTTATGCCTTCGCAACAGTGAAGGCGACAATCTTTTTTGCACCGGCTGCGCGCAGGGCGCGGACGGCATCGGTCATGGTGGCGCCGGAAGTGAAGACGTCATCCACGAGCAGGACATTCTTTCCCGCTAGTCCATGGCCGTCGTGCACCGCAAATGCATCGGCGACATTCTGTCTTCGCGCGGAGCGGTCGCGCAGTTCTGCCTGCGACTTCGTTTTTTTGATACGCACAAGCGCGCCGGCGTCGATCGGCAGCGAAAGGATATCGGCGACATTGCGGGCGATGAGCTCCGCCTGATTGAATCCGCGTTCACGTTTGCGCGCCGGATGGAGCGGAACGGGGACGACGACAAGATTTTCGGTTGAAAGCGGCAGGGAGCGGAGCGTGACGGCGAGAAACGGACGGAGCGTGTCCGCGACCGAAGTCCATCCGCGGTATTTGAGCTGGTGGATCAGCGGTTTCACCGGTTCGTCATAGGCGACGCAGGCGGCCAGGATATATGGAACGCTTTGGTGGCACATTTTCCGCGCATCGGGGATGCGTGCCTTGCAGGAAGGACAGAAGAAGGTGGTCAGCGGCCGGATCGACGCCGCGCACGCGGCGCACAGATGCGGGTTGGCATCTCCGGCGCCGATGAGTGCGCCGCAATTCAGGCACGATTGCGGAAAGAAGAGATCGAGCAGGATATTTTTTAGGGCAGTGAAGTATTGCATACAATACCTGAATTCACCGGCCCGGCGGTTCGCGCCGGAAACCGGGAAGCGATATCAGCATACCAGAAAGGTGTGATATAATAAAGCTAAGAAAAGAGGGCTTGTCAAAGAATGGAAGCCCCGATGCGTCCTATGCTCGATATTCTGAAAAAAATCTTTCCCAAGAAAACCTACCTAGGTGTGGATATCGGAACCACTTCGATCAAGGTGGCCGAATTGCGCCGGGAAAATGCGATCCTGGAGCTGATCAACTACGGATTCCTGGAGAGTTACGGACACCTGGAGCGCCTGAATAACGCGCTGCAGACCAGTACGCTCAAAATGCTCGATCAGGACATCATCGAGCTGCTGAAGATCCTCGTGAAGGATAGCGGCCTGAAGAGTACCGACGCCGTCGCTTCCATTCCCGCCTTTTCCGCATTCACGACGCTCCTGGAAATTCCCATCATGTCGCAGGCGGACACGGCGCGCGCGATGCAGTTCCAGGCGAAGCAGTATATCCCGCTGCCCATCGCCGCGGTGACCATCGATTGGCTGAAGGTGGGGGAGCGTACCGATCCGCAGGGCAATAAGATCCAGCAGGTGCTGCTGGTATCCGTGCCGAATGAGCAGATCCAGAAATACAAGACCATTTTCAAAGCCGCAGGCCTGAATCTGATGTCGCTCGAGATCGAAGGACTGAGCTCGGCCCGCATCCTGACCGATGGCAACAAGGAGACGACGCTGATCCTGGATATCGGGTCGCGTTCCACCAGCATCTCCATCGCCAAGGACGGGTACCTGAAGTTCGTCGGACAGACTGATTTCGCCGGCGGATCGCTGACGCAGACCATCGCTTCGGGACTCAATATCCGCGTGCGCCGGGCCGAAGACCTGAAGAAGCTCCGCGGCCTGCAGGGGACGGGCGGGGAATATGAACTGTCCACCCTCATGCTGCCGATCATGGATGTTATAATAAATGAAGCCCAGCGGGTTCGAAATAATTATGAAAAGGGGTATACTGATAAGGTAGGTCGGGTGGTGGTTTCGGGCGGCGGTGCGAATCTGATCGGGGTCATCCCGTATATCCAGGACCAGATGGGTCTTCCGACGACGAAGGCCGATCCTTTCTCCCGGATCCGGTATCCTTCGACCATGCAGCCGCTGGTGAGCGAGCTTGGCCCTGAATTCACCGTCGCGATCGGACTCGGGGTGAAACTTTTGAGTTAATTGGCGACATGCCTCAGCAATTTGTACAAAATCCGATGAATCAGTTTGAGTCCGAGCGGCTGCCGGTAGGCTGGCCGTGGCGGTTTTTCATGGTCTCATTCGTGATTTTTCTGGTGAGCATCCTCGGCTACGTCGGATTGGCGTTCGGCTACGAGCCGTTTTTGAATACGAAAGTCGCTTCGCTGGATCAGAACATCACGCAGGGGGCGGCCGAGGTTTCCTCCACCCAGCAGCAGCAATTCATCCAGGTGTATTCGCAGATCGTGAACCTGAAGAGCCTGGTCGGCGATCACGTGTTCTCATCCAACGTTCTCTTCCTGTTGCAGAGCGTCACGTATCCGCAGATTTATTACACGCATGCGGATCTGAAGACGGCCGAACGCACGCTGACGCTGGACGGCGTCGCGCCGACGTTCGACATCCTTTCGCAGCAGCTGGCTGTTTTCTCCCAGACGTCCGCCGTCACGGGTTACACGCTTGATCAGTCCCAGCTTAACAACAATCAGGTGCAATTCCGCGTGACACTGAAATTAGCCCCGTCGGTTTTTTCACTCTCTTCATGAAATCCTCAACCAAACGCGCATTAAGCCTGCTGCTCTCCGCCGCGCTGCTCATAGCCGCGCTGGCGATTTATGCGACGCTCATCGTGCCGGAATACGACGTGATCCAGGGATTGCGCGGGACGATCGAAGCGAAAACCCAGGTGCTTGATCTGGAAACGAAAGCGGTCCAGCAGGTGAAGAGCCTGATCGTGAATCTGAAGAATATCAGCAACATCAGCGCTTCGCTCTCATCCGCGCTTCCTTCCGATCAGCAATTGGCGACCGCGGTGGCGCAGCTGAACGCGTTGGCGCAGGTGCATGGCCTGGCGGTGCAGGGAATCGGTGTGACGTTGCCGCCGGTGATGCCGTCGCCGGTCAGCCAGTCGTTCGCGAAGAACATCGGCACGCTCCGTTTTGACGTGAAATTCGCCGGCACCTACTCGGGCATGCGGGATTTCCTGTACGATGTCGAGCGCAATCTGCGGATCATGGACGTGCAGGGCCTGACCGTCGATTCCTCCACAAAATCGGGACAAGATCTGGTGACGTTCTCGGCCGTCATCGATACCTATTATCAAACTCCTTAATCTATGGCCATCGTGCTTGAAGAAAAACAACCGTTTCACTGGGGCGCACTGCTGGTTTTCCTCGCCGCCATCATCGTCGTGGTCGGCGCGGCCTATTTCCTGTTCTTCTCCCCGTCGCCGGCGGCGGAAGAGATCATTCCGCTGAATGTGAAATCCACGACGGAACTTTCCACAGTGGTGCTGAGTCCGAACGACGTGCTCCAGAACAAGACGTTCCAGATTCTGAAACCGTACGGCGCTCCGGCCGCCGCGGCGAATCCGGGAGCGAATCTGAATCCGTTTCTTAAACCCTAACCCTCCCACCGATGGACGAGAAGAAATTATTCGAAAACCTGGTCGCTGACGGACTGCTGACTGACGCCGTGGCGCAGAAACTCCTTTCCGAAGCTTCCTCCTCCGGCCGCCGCGCGGAGGATTTGCTGTATGACCGCCATCTCGTCCCGGAAGAGGACATCGCCCGCGCGAAAAGCGCGCTGATGAAGATCCCGTTCAAGAAAGTGGCGCTCGCCGATCTGACGAAGGACCTGATCGCCAGCATTCCGGAGGAAACCGCACGGAACTACAAAGTGATCCCGCTGTCGCGCACGAAGGACATGCTGGTGGTGGGCATGGTGAATCCGACCGATCCGCAGGCGCAGGAGGCGCTGCGGTTCGTCGCCAAACAGCAGAAGATCAATCTCGGCGTCTATCTGATCACGCCGGGCGATTTCGATCTCGCGCTCCAGAAATATTCCCCGTACAAGGACGTCGTGGACGCCGCGATCCGCGGACTGAACATCCGTCCCGGCCAGAAAAAAGGCGACTCCGGCGAAAAGCTGGTCCAGCTGGAAGCGGGCGTCGCGGTTTCCGAGGAGGCGCCGATCATCAAGCTGGTCGCCTCCACGCTGAAAGAGGCGGTGAACCAGCGCGCATCCGATATCCATATCGAACCTCAGCGCTCCTCGCTCCGCATCCGGTTCCGCGTTGACGGCGATCTCAAGGAAGTCAGCAAGATGCCGATCGAACTCCACCAGCCGATCGTCTCCCGCGTCAAAGTGCTCGCGAACCTGAAGCTGGATGAGAACCGCATTCCGCAGGACGGACGGTTCCGCACGATCATTTTCGGACGCGACATCGATTTCCGCGTCGCGACGTTTCCGACGCCGGCAGGGGAGAAGGTCGCGATCCGCGTATTGGATCCGACCACCGGCCTGCGCACGCTGAACGATCTCGGACTGGTGGGCACGAACCTCGCCACCGTCAAGGAAGCGATCGAGAAGCCGTACGGCTTGGTGCTGATCAGCGGACCGACCGGTTCCGGTAAGACGACGACGCTCTATGCGCTGCTGCAGCTTTTGAATAACGAGGCATCCAACATCGTCAGCCTGGAGGATCCGGTGGAGTACTATATAGACGGCATCAACCAGTCGCAGGTGCAGCCGGAAATCGGCTACGACTTCGCGTCCGGCTTGCGCCAGATCCTGCGGCAGGACCCCGATGTGATCATGGTGGGTGAAATCCGCGATTCCGAAACGGCGCAGCTGACGATCCACGCGGCGCTGACCGGTCACGTCGTGCTTTCCACGCTCCACACCAACGATGCGGTCGGCGTCATTCCGCGCCTGATCGATATGAAAGTGGACAGCTTCCTGATCCCTGCATCCGTGAACGTCATGATGGCGCAGCGGCTCGTATCCAAGATCTGCCAGAGCTGCCGCAAACCGGAACCGCTTCCGGCGAAGATCGCGGATCTCGTGAAAAAGGAATTGGAGCATGTGCCCGAGGGCATGCTGCCGAAAGACCGGACAAAACTCTGGCATGCGCCGGGTTGCGAGGTATGCAAGGGCCGCGGCATCACGGGCCGCGTCGCCGTCTTCGAAGTGTTGCGGATGACGCCGCAATTGGAGGGCGTCATTTCGGCCGGCGTCACGGAACAGAAGATCATCGAGGAGGCGCGCCGGCAGGGGATGATCACGATGCGCCAGGACGGCATCATCAAAGCATTGAACGGCCTGGTCAGCATGGAGGAAGTGCTGCGCGAGACATCGGAGATATAGCGGTGTTCGTTGGCTATTCAGCGCGGGAAATTCTATAATAAAGACATGGCGGAAAACGCTTCTTATAAAACAAAACTGGAGGACCTGCTTTTGACGACGGCGAAACAGAACGCGTCCGACCTGCATCTGGCGGTCGGCCGACGCCCGACGCTCCGTTTGGACGGCGTGCTGATCGGTCTCCAGAAAGAACCGATCCTGACGCCGGAAGCGATGGAGGGGCTGGTTACGGCATTGCTGACTTCGGAACAGAAAGAGCGATTTTTAAAGGACAAACAGCTGGACTTCGCGTTCGCGTATGAAGACAAGGCGCGGTTCCGCGTGAACGTTTTCTATCAGCGCGGGTATATGGCCGCGGCGCTCCGTCTGATTCCGGCCCAGGTGAAGACGATCGAGGAACTCGGACTTCCGCCGATTCTGCATGACTTCGCCCGCTTGTCGCAGGGATTCGTGCTGGTGGTGGGTCCGGCAGGCCACGGAAAATCGACCACGCTTGCGGCGATTCTGGATGAGGTGAACCATCAGCGTACCGACCACGTGATCACCATCGAAGACCCGATCGAATATCTGTTCGTGCAGGACCGCTGCATCATCTCCCAGCGCGAAGTGGGGAATGATACGCCGAGTTTTCACGATGCGCTGAAGACATTGCTCCGCCAGGACCCGGACGTCGTGATGATCGGTGAAATGCGCGACCGCGAATCCATCTCCACGGCCATGACCGCCGCGGAAACCGGCCACCTGGTCTTTTCCACCCTGCACACCAACTCCGCTTCCCAGACCATCGACCGTATCATCGACAGTTTTCCCGCCGATCAGCAGGGCCAGATCGTTTCCCAGCTCTCCGCGACGCTGGTGGGTATCGTCTCCGAACGTCTCATTCCGAAAATCGACGGCGGCCGCGCTCCGGCGTGTGAAATCATGCTGGTGAATTCCGCGATCCGCAACCTGATCCGCGAACGGAAAACCTATCAGATCGACCTGGTGATCGAAACGAGCATGCAGGAAGGCATGGTCACGCTGAACCGCTCGCTCGCCGAGCTGATCCGCAAGAAACAGATCTCGCTGGAGAACGCGGAACTCTATTCGCTCAATCCGTCGGAGTTGAGAATATTATTGGAGCGCGGTTAAACGATGAAATTCCAATACACGGCGCGAACGAAACAAGGGGAGCTGCAGACGGGATTCGTGGAATCGGTCAATCGGGAAGCGGCGGTGAACATTCTGGTCGGACACGACCTTTTTGTGTTATCAGTGACGGCTGCCGAGGCGCCGAAGTGGTACGAGCCGTTCGTGAATCTGCTCAACCGGGTGAAGCCGAATGACCTGATGATATTCACGCGGCAGTTCGCGACACTGCTGGAGGCGAAGATCTCGCTCGGCGATTCGCTGCGCAACCTGTACCGGCAGACCCATAATTCGATCCTGAAGGAAGTCATCTCCGACATCACGTCGGATGTGGACTCGGGCCTGCTGCTGTCGCAGGCGCTGGAGAAGCACTCCAATATCTTTTCGCAGTTCTATGTGAGCATGGTCCGTTCGGCGGAGGTGACCGGGCGTCTGGAGGAAGTCGTCGGCTTCATGGCCGATTATCTGGAAAAGGAAGTCGGCCTGCTCGGCCGCGTCCGCGCGGCGCTGATCTATCCGGCGGTGATCGTCGCCCTTTTCGTCGTCGTCGTCGGCATCATGATCGGCGTGGTGTTTCCGCAGCTGGAACCGGTGTTCGCGGAATCCAATGTCCAGCTTCCGCTGGTGACGCAGATCCTGCTCGGGACCGGAAATTTCGTGGCGCAGTGGTGGCTGGCGCTCCTGATCGTCCTCGTCGTCTTCGCGATGATCCTGTATGACTATCTGCAGACCGCCGAAGGGAAGATCGTGGTGGATGAATTGCGCGTGCGGATGCCGGTGCTGGGTGAACTGTATAAGAAGGTGTATGTCGCCCGGTTTGCGGAATCGTCCGCGGTATTGATCCGCGGCGGCATTCCGATCGCCCAGGCGCTGGAGATTTCGGGCCATACGATCGGCAGCATCATCTACCGCGACGTGCTCCACGAAGTAGCCGAGGCGGTGCGCGGCGGACAGCTCATGTCGCAGGCGCTTGCCGAACACGAGGAATATTTCCCGCCGCTGGTCCATCAGATGGTGTCGGTGGGGGAATCGACCGGAAAATTGGAAGCGCTGCTTTCCCGCATCGGAGCATTCTATACGCGCGATGTGGATACCATGGTGGGGAATCTGGTTGACCTCATCCAGCCGGCGCTGATGGTGGTCATCGGCATACTCGTCGGCCTGCTCTTCGCCGCGGTGCTTCTGCCGATCTACAACTTGGCGCAGTCGTTCTAAAGGGTCCGCCCGGGCGAGTATGGTATACTAAAGGTATTATCGGTTATAATCACTATTATGCATAAAAAAGGATCTAAATCGGGTTTCACCCCGTCACCAGATCGAGCGCCGAAACGCCCCCTCGATGTCGACGATAGTAATCCTTTCGAGTAATAATTATATATTTTATGACAAAACAATCATTACGAGATAAGCGTTTAAAAAATCGCAGCGCTCGGCTCGGTGCGGGGTTCACCCTTATTGAAGTTCTCGTCGTCGTTTCCATCATCGGCTTGCTTTCAGCCATCATCCTGGTCGGCTTGAGCGGATTCCGCGCGCGCGGCCGCGACACCCGGCGCATCGCCGATCTGAAGCAGGTCCAGAACGGCCTTGAGCTTTTCTATGCGAAGAACGGCAACTATCCGGCGTCCCTGAGCGACATGCTGACTGCGAATATCGGCGTCACCCAGCTGCCGAAGGATCCGTCCACGACGCAGGATTATTTCTACAGCTACCAGACATCCGACAAGCAGGGATATGTTCTTGCCGCGAAACTGGATGCAAGCAGCGGCGACGCCATCTTCAATGACAGTGCGACTTCGGTTACCATCGGGAACTACACGGGATCGGTGACCAGCTGTGCCCAGCCCTACTACTGCGTTACGTTTTAATCCGGTATTGCGATGATGACCGCTTTCATTTCGGTCCTCCTTTTCGCCTTCGGCCTCATTTTCGGCAGTTTTCTGAACGTCGTCATTTTCCGATATCATCCTGACCGGTCATTATTTGCGGCGGGTCCGCTGGGCGGGCGTTCGCATTGCCGGTCCTGTAACGCGCAGCTCGCATGGTATGAGCTGATTCCGGTGGTGAGTTTCGCGATCCAGCGCGCGCGGTGCCGCCATTGCGGAGCGCCGCTGTCCTGGCAATATCCGTTGGTGGAGCTGCTGACCGGATTCATTTTCCTGACCCCGCTTTATTTCTATGACGCGCATGCGACCGTCTTTTCTTTGTGGACCGGCGGTATCTGGACCGTCGCCTTCGCGTCATTCCTGGTGCTCGCGGCGATCGACTACTACTGGTTCATCATTCCCGACGAACTGAACATCTTCATCGCGGCTCTCGGCGCGGTCCGCATCGCGGTTGAATATTATTTCCATACCTTCGGCGCTTTCGCGGGATCGTTCATCGGGAGTTATGCGGAACTGTTCGGATTACGCGGAGATGTTCTCACGAACCATATCGCCGGCGCGCTGTTCGGCTTGGCGCTGATCGGCGTGATCATCGCCGTGACGCGCGGCCGCGGGATGGGAGTGGGCGATCTGAAACTCGCCGGCGCGCTCGGCGTCCTGTTCGGCTGGCCCGATGTCATATTCGTTCTCGCATTCGGATTCGTTCTCGGGTCCCTGTATGCGGTCGGCGTCCTGGTACGGCGGAGCAAGGGGATGAAAGATTCCGTTCCGTTCGGTCCGTTCCTGGTCGCGGGCGCGACCGCGCTGGTGTTCTACGGACATGCGATTTTGACCTGGTATTTCGGCATTTTCCTCTCATAACCGCGTTCATTTTGTGGTACGATAGAGATAATGAAGACTCGGCAGTTCTCTCAACGGGGGTTCACGCTTGTGGAAACGCTGGTTGCCATCAGTGTTTTGGTGATGTTGAGCGGAGTCATGGTGGTGTATAACCGGTCCAGCGAGCAGGAAATCGTGATGCTGCGCGAACAGGCGAAACTTATTTCGTTCGTGTCGCGGGCGAAATCATTCGCGCTCCAGACCTATCTCTCGGGAACGCCGGCGTGCGGCTACGGCATCCACGTGGATCAGGCGCAGAACTCCGTCATCCTTTTCCGCGATCTCGCGGCGAAGTGCCCGGGTGACAATAAATATACCGACTCCAGCGAGCTGGTCGACAGTTACCAGCTTCCGGCGACGGTCCATATCGCGTCGGCGTCGTTGACTGACGTCCTGTTTGTGCCGCCGGATCCGGACGTGATATTTACGCCGTCTCAAAATCAGGGGACTGTCACGCTGCAGACCTTAAGCGGCGGCATGGAGACCTCGATCACGATCAGTAACGCGGGGCAGATAACGACCCGCTAATATATATGCGACATTCCTCCCGCTGCGGACAAATGATGATTGAAGCCATGGTGGCGCTTTCGATCGTACTCGTCGGTCTTTTGGGCATCTTCTCGCTGGTGTCGCGCTCGCTCAGTCTGAACCGGGTGGCGACGGAGCAGTATACCGGCGCGAACCTTGCCGCGGAGGGCATTGAGATCGTCAAGAATATTCTGGATGCGAACGCGCTGCAAAAGAACGCATGGAACATGGGAGTGGCGCCGGGGGAGTACCAGGTGGATTATACTTCCGCCTCGCTGGCGCAATATGGCGGAGTGCCGCTTCATTATGATCCCGCGACCGGCATGTATTCCTATGCCGGCCCCGAGACCACTTCCTACAACAGGAAAATAACCGTCAGCCAGCCGTCGCCTGATGAGATCGTCGTGGATTCCACGGTCAGCTGGACCACGCGCGACAGCGGGCAGTTCCAAGTCGATCTGGAAGATCATTTCTTTAATTGGCGATAGATGGGGAGCGCGCAGCGGTTAGCGTAAAGCGGTTAGTGCTAAAACACAAAGCATATGTATATAGAATCCTATAAGAAATTCATTGTCTGGCAGAGGTCAATGGAGTTGGCGAAAGAAATCTATGGCGTTACTGAAAAATTACCCGGGCACGAGCTATATGCTTTTGTGTCCCAAATGCGCCGCGCCGCAATATCCATACCGTCCAACATTGCCGAGGGATACAAAAGAAGCGGTATCGGAGAATTCCTGCATTTTTTGAGCATTGCCGATGCTTCGGCGGCTGAGCTGGAAACGCAACTGCTCTTGGTGAAGGATATATACCGTAAAATTGATTTTACGAAGTGCGAGGAATTGCTCCTGGAAGTTCAAAAGATGCTCATCGTAATGATAAAGAAATTGAGAGATAAGAAGTCGCTCAACGCTCAACGCTTAACGCTTAACGCTCGAAAAGGTTTCACCTTAGTCGAGCTTTTGGTGACCATGACGTTATTCCTGGTGGTCGTAAGCATCGCCACGAGCGTATTCATCAGCACGCTCCGCACGCAGCGGGAAACTGTCGCGCTGATTGCGGCGAACAGCAATGCGTCGCTGACGCTGGAACAGATGTCGCGTGAAATTCGCACCGGCACCGGCTTTGTCATGAAAGGGTCCGATCTCGCATTCACGAACGCGAAAAGCGAAAGCGTGGAATATCATCTGGATTCCGGAACCCATACGCTGCAGCGCAGTACTGACGGGGGAGCGACGTTCCTGCCGCTGACCGCGGATAATGTTAGCGTGCAGCGGGCGACGTTCCGTCTGTGGAACGGCGATCCGGCGGTGCCGTATCCGCCGCGCATCACAATCGCGCTGGGCGTCGGGGCTGTCGGCGTTCCGTTTACGACTTCAGTCGCGAACCTGGAGGTGTCGGTCAGCGCGCGGTCATTGCAGTAAGGTCGCGGGGCGTTTGTGATATACTGGAAGTATTATGATGCGCGTACGGGATTTTCTGAAAAAACGGTGGGTCAAAGCGATTCTCGTCGCTTTCGGCGTTGCAGTACTGGCGGCGCTGCTTTGGAATCGGTATCAGGATGCGACCACGAGTTCCTTCTACGGCGCCCTAACTGTTGCGCAGAGGGACTGCATCGTGTCAAAGACGAGCCAGCAGTTTCTTGACCGCCTGAAGGTCCGCGGAGAACATTTCACCGATTCGGATCAGTCGATGATCAGGGCCATGACCGGCTGCATTTCAGGTCAATTCTACCAATAACATGAAACGAACTCTTCTCAGCATCCTTGTTATCGCGGGGACGGGCGTCGCGCTATACGCGGCGCAGGCGGCGTATGTTGATGTCGCCGGTGCGTGTAATTATGTTTCCTTCACCGCCGCATCGGGATCGTTAGGCATGGATCAGGTCGCCAAAGATGATCCGGGCGCATTCATATATAATTCCGCGGTGGTATACGGCAATCCGCGGATCGGCAGCCTGCTGGATTACGGATATAACAATCCAAACTACAATCCGTATTATTACGGACAGGCGTTTCCCGAACCGATCATTCCGAACAATACCTATTCATATACCGTGACCAGCGAAGTCCCGGGCAGCAGCCGGACCTGTATTCTTTCCTACTGTTTCGGCACTCCCGATGTGGTCACCGAGCAGTACCAGGCGAAGAGCGTCTGTCAGGCGAATGTTTCGGTGACGAGTAACGCGGTCAGTACCGCCCCGGTTCCGAGCGTGAACACCAGCAACGATACGAACCTGGTCAGCGTCACCTCGCCGAAGCAGACGAATACGAGCATTTCATTGGGTATCGACGTGAGTAAGCTGAATCTGGGACACTACCAGACTTTCAATGATGTGAAGGAAGGGGTGCTGACGGTGACATATCAGGATTGGTGGGGATGGACGACGGGATGGCAGAGCCAGATCTGGGACTCCTCATTCAGCTGTTCCCTGACGTCGTGCGATACGAGCGCGAGCCAATTGCTGTCGCTTGCTCCGGCCGGCGATCCGAATCTCGGTTCAAGCGGCGCGTTCTGGCAATACAGCTACAACACGCTTTCCTTTGATGTGTACAAACTCTCTTCTTCAAATCAGGTGGCGATTCCGACAGACGCGACCTATGACCTTCTGCGCAATGGACAGGAGATTGCGACTAATCTCCCCGCAACGCAGACGTCCTATACTGACAGCGGACTTGAGCAGGGCGTTTCGTATGCATACACAGTCCGCGCGCCGAGCATCTATGCCCGAAATAATGCCACGAATATTCCTACCGCGGTAACGGGGGCATATCAGCCGGGCTTCTATCTCTTCCCGCAGGGATCGGCGCCTTCGTTCGCGACCGCTCCGATTCCGCTCGCTCCGTCGCAGTTCAAGAGCGCGATATTCGGCACGAACGGAGTGTATGTTCCGAAAGCATCGATCGGCCTGCAGATCAGCATCCCGGATAACGCCGTCGGCGAATATCGGACGCCGGGCGTCTTCTCTCAGCAGGCAAGCGGAGGCGTGGCGTGCGTCGCCGTCAACCACAATTCGAGTTCCTGTATTTGGAATTGGAATACGCCGACGGTTGCCACGGTTTCGTATGACAAGACCTACGACATTCTGCGCCAGGTCGGCAGCAGCACGCCGCAGGAAATCGCAAGCAAGATTTCCATCACCCAGCAATCATATTACGATACAAATCTGACGCCGGGTACGACCTATACCTATACCATCCGGATGCCGAGCATCCACAGCCGCGATGGCATCAGCGGAGGGACATTCATTCCGCTGGGCTCAAGCACTCCGCAGCCGCTTCCGGCGCTCGCTTCTCCGACTGACACGACGCTGACGGTCACGACTGTCGGGGTCCAGCCGAAGCCGCAGCCTCAACCGCAGCCGCAGCAACCGCCGCAGACAGGAACCGGACTCGGACCAGGGAGCGGGAGCGGATCGGGAGGCGCTTCCGGATCCACTTCCACGCAGCCTGGCTTCACGCCGGGTGGCGTGCAGGAGGTATTGCCTCAATAGAAATGAGAAGAACCGGGCTCGTGCCCGGTTCTTTTGTTGAGGCATTTCATCTATAATGAAGGTATGAAATCAGGGCAAGTCATGCTGATCACCGTTCTTGCGTTGTCGGGAACCATCCTGGGAGCGACGACCATCGCCGGCCTTTTGATGCTCTATCAGATGCGCCAGGCTTCCGATATCGCCAATTCGACAAAGGCGATCTTCGCCGCGGACACCGGCATCGAGTGGCGGCTGTATAAGTTCTTCAAAGCCGACAAGGACGCCTGTCTGTCGTGTCCGGACGGCGGCGCGTGTCCGGCACCGACGCTGGCGAACGGAGCGACATTCACGTCCACGTGCGATTCCCAGACGGTGAACGGCGTACAGACGGTGACGATCCGCTCCACGGGCGTCTCGCAGAACAATGCGCGCGCGTTTGAAATCACTCTGACCCAAACCCCTTAGGTGTATGGACAAATCAGCGGCAAAAAAAAGAATCGCGGTGCTGCGTAAAAGCATCGAACGGTACCGGTACGCCTATCATGTGCTGGATCAGTCGCTCATTTCCGATGCGGCGCTGGATTCCCTCAAAAAAGAACTGTTCGATCTGGAAATGCAGTATCCGGACCTGATCACTCCGGACTCTCCGACGCAGCGCGTGGGCGGGGAGCCGTTGAAAGAGTTCGGGAAAGTCGAACATGATACGCCGATGATCTCGTTTAACGACGCTTTTTCGGAACAGGATATGCGGGACTGGCTGGAGCGGCTGGATAATTATCTCGGCCGCCGGACACAGTCGGATTTCTATTGTGAGCTGAAGCTGGACGGCCTCGCGGTGGAATTGATGTACGAGAACGGCCTGTTCGTGCGCGGAGCGACGCGCGGCAACGGGCTGGTGGGCGAAGATATCACGCAGAACCTGAAGACGATCGAAGCAATTCCGCTGAAACTGGATGACCGGAAGGCGGAAATCAAACTGCCGAAGCGGCTGGTGGTGCGCGGGGAGGTATTTCTGACCAAAAAGGAATTCGACCGGATCAACCGGGAACAGGAAGAAAAAGGCGGGAAGCCGTACGCCAATCCGCGGAATGTGGCCGCGGGTTCCGTGCGCCAGCTCGATCCGAAAATCACCGCGAGCCGGAAGCTCGACTCGTATGCGTACGATATCGCGCTGCCCGACAGCATGCTTGAGAAGTGGGGCGTCCGGAATCACGAGCATGAACACCGGATTCTGAAGTCCTGGGGATTCAAGACCAATCCGCACAACCGCCTCGCCGAAGATCTGGACGCCGTTTTCAGGTTCCACGAGCATTGGAGCGGAGGCAATCGCGAGCGGTTGGACTACGAGATCGACGGCATCGTGGTGCTGGTCAACAGCAACCGAGAGTACGAGCGTGCCGGCGTCATCGGAAAGGCTCCGCGCGCCGGGATTGCGTATAAGTTTTCGGCACGGGAGGCGACGACGATCGTGCAGGATATCCAGATCCAGGTGGGGCGTACGGGCGTGCTGACGCCGGTGGCGGTACTCGCACCGGTGGCGGTGGGCGGCGTGACGATCACGCATGCGACACTGCATAACGCGGATGAGATCAAGCGGCTCGGCGTGCGCGTCGGAGATACTGTCATCGTCAGCAGGGCAGGGGACGTCATTCCGAAGGTGTCCAAAGTGCTGCCCGAGCTGCGTCCGCACGGCGCGAAGGAATTTTCCATGCCGAAGAAGTGTCCGGTGGACGGTTCACCGGTGGTGCGGGACGGCGTCGCCTATAAATGCAGTAATAAGAACTGCGGCGCGCGGCACCGCGAGCAGCTCTATCATTTCGTTTCGCGCGGCGCGTTCAATATCGAGGGGCTCGGTCCGAAGATCATCGACCGGTTTCTGGACGAGGGACTGATTTCCGATGCGGCGGATATTTTCACCTTGCAGAAGGGGGATGTCGCGGTGCTGGAACGGTTCGGCGAGAAGTCGGCCGAGAATCTGATTGACGAGATCGCGCTGCGGAAGAAAGTGTCGCTTTCCCGTTTTCTGTACAGCCTGGGCATTCTCCATGTCGGCGAAGAGACGGCGCGCGCATTAGCGCGCGAGTTAAAAACGAAAAATGGAAAGTTAAAAGTGAAAGAAGTTCTCGCCTATTTCAGATCATTGTCAGCGGAGGATCTTGAAAAGATACCGGACATCGGTCCGATTGTCGCGCGCAGTATCTATGATTGGTTCCGCGACAAACGCCATGAAGAATTGCTCGCGCGATTGGATCGTGCCGGTCTCGTGGTTGAAAAAGAAAAGACCTCGGGCAAGGCGCAGGCATTGAAGGGGCTCAGTTTCGTTCTGACGGGAACGCTGGAATCCCTCGCGCGCGATGCGGCGAAACAGAAGATCCGCGAACTGGGCGGAGAAGCGAACGAATCGGTTTCCCAAAAGACATCGTATGTCGTTGCCGGCGCGGAGCCGGGATCCAAATATGAAAAGGCGAAGAAATTGGGCGTGAAAATTCTTACGGAAAAGGAATTTCTGGAGCTCTTGTCAAAATAGAATTTCTGTGGTATACTACCCCTAGCATCTAAGACGTTCACAGGAGGGGATATGAAGAAGCTCGCACTGGCGTTCGCCGCGTTCATCGCGTGCGCGTTGCCGGCTCAGGCGCTGCATCTCGACGAAGCGGTCAAGCTGCTGCCGATGACGAACGAGCAGGTGGTCACGCAGATCGACGACGATCAGTTCGCCGCGGCCGTGGTCGCGAAGATCAGGGCGGGGCAGAGCGTCTCGCAGGATGATCGCGCCCGCGCGGTCGGGTACTGCGCCGGGGAGTACGCCCTGCTCCGGACGAACCGGATGCGCCGGAAGGAGGTTCGCAAGCTCATGAAGCCGATCAACCGTCAGATCCTCTACCTGATCGGCGAGCACTACGTTCACTTCGACGAGTTCACGGGGCGGCTCCTCTCGATGAGGATCGCCAACCGGCTCAGCTCCTACCTGGACTTCAAGGCGGAGCGCTACCGCGCTTTCCTGGCGGTCCTGGGGAGCGGTTGATCCGCATGGCGCCTACGCAGACAGCATCGCGTAGGCGTCTTTTTATTTCTTCTCCATAAGGAGAAGAAATTATCCTCCATAGCTCAGCCGATAGGGACTGAGCGACGGCGGATTTCATTGCGTTATAATCCCCTTATAGTTTGACACCGAAATGGATATATGATATATTACCTCCAACCATCGAGGGTCACGAGATCCCGATGTTTGTACCTTGAGTACCCTTACTCGCGGATAGCGGGGAAGGATGTTCGGCGACTAGCCGAAGGGGTGTGTCATGGGTCAGGTCAATGCGTTGAAGGACTTCAAGCGCGGGCAGTTGGATGCCGCGCTGATGAAGATCGGTCAGGAGGCGGGGCTAGGAACCGCTGAAGGAATCAAGGCTCTTCTCCGCGGTGAGCTCGTCGTGAGGACGCTGGCGAGGTCTTTCAAGCATGACAAGACCTTGGTCGGCTGGAGTCTTCTTATCCCTGGTCCGAAGGTCGAAGAAGATTTCAGACCCGGCATTGTGGAGTTCCTCGATGGCGAAAATTCCATTTGCGACGAGGAGCTGAGGAAGCGGGCTCGGAATTTGGGAGCGAATCTGGGCCAGGCCCACGCCGAGTATCTTCTGGAACGCCAGAACCGGATTCCGTGGGAGTACCGGGGGGATGACCTGGTTTTTCCGGCAACGGTTTGGAATCCGTCGGGCGGCGACCGTTACACCTCTGATTGCTACAGCCCGATCCTCGTTTGGAACGGTAGTTTTTGGGATTTGGGCTTTAATCGACTCGGGAACGGCTGGAATCATCACGCCCGCCTGGTCAAGGCTATGCAGCCTTTTCGTCGGAAGGCGAAATAATCAACTCCCGGATCCCCTCAAGGAAGAGAAATCTTTCTTGGAGGGATCCGGCCCCTTTTTATTTCATGAGTAAATATTGGAATTATTCGTAAAGATTGAAAGACTCCTTTTCGTATTTGGTATACTCATTATATGGATGGAAGAATCATTATAAATATTTCCGGCAAATCAACATCTGGCAAAACGACTTTAATGAGAGAATTGGCGTCAAGGAATATTGGCTGGTATTCACTTTTTCGGGATAGGGTGAAAAAACAGTTTTCAGGATACAGCAGGGAACGTGATCGAGAAGTTATAGAGAAGGTGGTATTCGGGTTTTATTGCGTGCTTTGCGAAAAAGGACTTCCTATCCTACTTGATGCGTCTATTGATACGAGAGATGCCTATTCAGAGTATTTAAAAGTTGCAGAAAAGAATCATTATAAATTTTTATCGATCAATCTTGATATTCCTCAAGGCGTGGCGCTTAAAAGGTTTCGCGAAAGAGTGAGGAGGGCAAAGGATCAAGGTGATAAGATTTCAGTAACGGACGAAGACACTTTTTTAAGGAATCAAAATAAAGAGCACTTCTATCCCTCTGACGCGCTTAGCTTTGACACATCCAGGTTAACTGTAGAAGAAATTGCCAGTGATATTATGGATAAGATTGTTTTATAGACAAGCGGTTATTTTGCCCCTTTTTTTATATTCAGATTCGCTTTATAATTTGCATATGCTTTCAAAGAAAGAACTTGAACACCTCGCGGAACTTGCGCGCATTGAACTGAAGGAAGGGGAAGAGGAAAAGCTTGAGAAAGACCTCGGGGCCATTTTGGATTACTTCAAGGAACTGCAGGCGGTGGATACGGAGAAGGTTGCGCCCATGACCGGCGGTACGCAGCTGATGAACGCGCTGCGTGAAGATGTGACGGGATCGACCGATGATACCGGCAAAGGCGCCGCGGGTTTTCCGGACAAACAGGACGGCTACCTGAAAGTACCTCCTGTCTTCTAATTTCCAATTCCTAATTCCTAATTCCTAATTCCTAATTCACACCCATGTCATCTCCATTACACTTTCTCACGCTGAAGCGTTTCCACGAAGGACTTCTGAACAAGGAATTCTCCGCGCTCGAAATGGCGCAGGAGCATTTCACATACATCGAATCCCGGGATCCGGAGATCGGGGCGTATCTGGCACTCCATCGCGATGAGGCGATGCGGCAGGCGGAGGCGGCCGATCTTGCGGTTGCGCAGGATAAGGAGATGAGCGCATTGGCCGGAGCTCCGCTCGCGATCAAGGACAACATCCTGATCGAGGGGACGCGGACGACATCAGCCGCGCAGATTCTCAAGGACTATATCGCGAACTATGACGCATCGGTGATCACGAAGCTGAAAAAAGCAGGCGCGGTGTTTCTGGGGAAGACGAACATGGACGAATTCGCGATGGGTTCTTCCACCGAGAATTCTTCGTTCCAGAAAACGAAAAACCCGCATAGCACTGCGCATGTCCCCGGAGGTTCCTCCGGCGGTTCAGCTGCGGCGGTCGCGGCGCATATGGCGGTCGCGTCATTGGGGTCCGATACCGGCGGTTCCATCCGCCAGCCGGCGGCATTCTGCGGCGTCGTGGGCTTGAAGCCGACGTACGGTTCGGTATCGCGTTCAGGCCTGATGGCGATGGCGTCCAGTTTGGATCAGATCGGTCCGTTCGCGAAAACCGTCGAGGATGCGGCGATTCTGTACAATGAAATCAAAGGATACGATCCCTTGGACGCGACCAGCGATCCGCGGGCGGATGCTGATGTATCAAAAGCATTGCTCAATCCGACATTGGGCCAGATCAAGAAATTACGCGTCGGCATTCCGGAGGAATATTTCATCGACGGCCTTGATCCGCGCGTCCGGACGAAAGTGGAAGAGGCGATCGGGGTTCTGAAGAGTCTCGGCGTCGAGGTGAAACCGGTAAGCCTGCCGCACACCAAGTACGCGCTCTCCTGCTATTACATCGTCATGCCGGCGGAAGTCAGCTCGAACCTGGAACGGTTCGACGGAATCCGATATGGGACGCGTCATCCCGCGGACACTTTGCTGGAACTCTATAAGAAAGACCGCGAATCAGGATTCGGTCCTGAAACGAAACGCCGCATCCTGCTCGGCACCTTCGTGCTCTCGTCCGGCTACTATGATGCGTATTACGCGAAGGCGCAGAAGGTGCGTCGGCTGATCGCGCAGGATTTCGATGAAGCGTTCAAACAGGTTGATGTATTGGTGACGCCGGTGACTCCGACGCCCGCATTCAGGATCGGGGAGAAGATGAGCGATCCGCTTTCCATGTATCTTTCGGATATCTTCACGATTCCGGTGAATCTTGCCGGTCTGCCGGCGGTGTCCATTCCGGCGAAAGGATTCGTGGACGCGGACGGCGCGTCATTGCCGGTCGGATTCCAACTGATCGGCCGGAGGTGGGGCGAGGCGGATATTCTGGGACTCGGACAATATTACGAAAAGGCGGTACAATAGGAGTAAAGATATCTTTTGTTTTTATATTTTTACTTTTTAATTCTTTCATGGCCGACAAGAAGCCCGCAAAGGGAGGCGGAGGGACGAACAACAGCGCTTTGGAGCTGCTGGTCTTCGGCGCGCTCGCGCTGGTGGTTCTGACCTGGCTCAGCAGCTATCTCAAGCTGTTTTTCGACCCGATCGGATTTCTGTTGGGCATCCGGAATTATTTCGCGCCGTGGTTTCTGCATAACATCTGGTGGGTTGAGGTGGTCTCAGCCCTGATTTCCGCGATTCTCCTGTACAGCACGATTTCCATGATGCGCCGGACGCATTATTCGACGCTGAAGCGGGAGCAGGTGATGGAGTATCTCGCGAAAGAGAAAGTGCCGCATCATCGGTCGCTCAAGCTGTGGAATCAGATCCGGCGCCGGCTTGATTCTGAAAATCAGAACGATCTCCGCCTTGCGATCCTGGAGTGCGATCATTTATTGAACGAAATTCTGAAAATGTCCGGTTATCTGGGGCGCATGGACGAAAAGCTCAAGCTTCTCGATCCTTCCCAGCTTTCCAACATCGAAGACGTGAAGCGCGCCCACGCCTTGCGGGATAAGATCGCGCAGGATCCGACGTACGCGATCACGCAGGAAGAGGCCCGTGCGGCGGCGGATATTTACGGACAGGCATTCAAGGAATTCAACCTGATCCGCGAGGATTAGACCGCCGAGCGATTGCGGAAAAAAGAGGTTTCTGATAAATTGATACTAGTCATTTTTGACGATGCGGTAGTAGCTTAGCTGGCCTAAAGCGCCTCCCTGTCACGGAGGAGACCGTGGGTTCAAATCCCATCTACCGCGCAAATTTAAAACACCTCTTTGGGGGTGTTTTAAATTTTATGTCCGCGATGGGATTTGAACAGAAGGGGAAGGGGTCGGGAAACGGGAGTTTCCCGTGTCGGAAGGATTGGGAAAACCGAGCCTGCCTACCGACAGGCAGGGGTTTCCCAGTGTTCTTACTCCCATCTACCGCGCACTACTTCGCCTATGCAAACTGCCGCATCTGGGCTGATTTGAATTTCTTCCTCTTTAGGTTTATAGTGAACACGCGGGGAAGAGTACCGGTTGCTCGCAAGGCTCATAACCTTGAGGTAGTGGGTTCGACTCCCACCCCCGCAACCACTATTCGCATTCTTCTGTCGGGCACCGGGTCCGCCTCTCCTGCGGTCTGCGGACTCTACGCTCTGCTTCAAAATTCCGATACTCGGAACCGTGCATTTTGAAGCTCCGCAGTTGCCCGGCAAAAGAATGCTCATATAAAAGAGGATGCCGCCGGGCTTTTTGCTTTTTCGGATTCTTTTGTATACTATAGTCAGAAGGTTTCGCCTCTGTAGTTCAACGGTTAGAACGGAGCATTCATAACGCTCAGAAGATGGTTCGACTCCATCCAGAGGCACAACAAATAAAAATCCCCAATCGGGGATCTGGTTGGGGATTTACTGCTCGTAGAGCGAGACGACAAGTATGATGGCGCCTGATTGATTTATAGTGCACCAGATCACATCCTTGAGGTCGTAGACGCCCAAGAGCATCGCGACAAGGCTGCATATCATGAGAAGAATCCATACCGATAACCCGATCTTTTCAAGACGCGTCATTCGCCCTCCGGGCTTTTCTCAGATTGATGTTCTGACACAACTATATAGCATATATCTTCATAAGTCGATATATCGAGATCAACTTTCCATGCTTGCTTGCGCCAATGGATCCAAATTGAATCTTCCCTCGGGATTTCGTATACTCAATACATCGGTCATGCGACAGTATTTTGGAATCATAGCAATTATCGTTATCGGAGGCATCGCGGTCTATATGGCGCTGGCCGCCGGTTCTTCCTCCGGCCATCCGGCGCCTTTCAGTTTCGGCTCGGTTAATGTGCAGAATCGGATTGCCAGCACCACTGCAGCCGCCGGCAAGCTGTTGACGGATCAGGCATCCACGACGATGCAGCACGTTACCCAGCAGGTGAATGATGCGGTAGGAACCGTGGTGAATGATGCGCAAACCGCTGTGACGAACGCGATCAAGGATGCAGTCGCCCAGAAGCTGACGCAGGTCGCCCAGAGCATCAGTCCTTCGGCTCCGGCCGAAACAGGATCCCCGGTATCGGCGACAACCGCCGCTCCGGACCCGGTTTCGATTGCGGTTCACTCAGGCACCTTCGCATTCTTCACGATCAAGAACGCTGAGTCGGTTGATGAATCGTATGTGATCGACTGGAAGGATGGAACTGCGGAGAAGGGAACAATCGCAGCGGGCACTACCAAGACCGTTTCGCATTCCTGGAATACCGCCGGTGAATATCCGATCTCGTTCACATTGACCTCCTCAAAAGGAACCACGCAAAACACCGTAACCATTTCCATATTATAATCATGCAAAAGCAGGACATCGCGCATCTCGCGCAGGAAGCGAAAAAATCCATCCAATCCGCGAAGACCGCGGCTGAATTGGAGGCCTTGCGCGTGCGGTTCATCGGCCGGAAGGATGGTGAGGTCACGAAGCTGATGAAACAGCTGCCGGCGCTGTCGGTGGAGGATCGGCGGACGGTAGGTCCTGCGCTCAATGCGCTGAAGAACGAAGTGGAACAGCTCCTGACTGCGCGCGTGAAGGATCTCGCCGATGAGGCGGATCGGCGCCAGGCGATCGATGTGACGATGCCGGGCAAGAAAGTGGCGACCGGTCATTTGCATCCGCTGACGCTGGTGGAACGGGAGATCCGCGACGTGTTCAAGGCGATGAACTTTTCGGTGGTGGAGGGTCCCGAAGTGGAATCCGAACACTATAATTTTGACGCGCTCAATATTCCGGCGAATCATCCGGCGCGGGATATGTGGGATACGTTTTGGTTAGCGACAAGTGACAAGCGACAAGCGACAAGTAAGAAAAATAACATGTCCCATGTCGCTGACCGCCTTTTACTAAGGACGCACACGAGTCCGGTACAGATCCGCTATATGGAACAGCACCAGCCGCCGTTTCAGATCGTGGTTCCGGGACGCGTGTTCCGGTACGAGGCGACCGACGCTTCCCATGAGATCAATTTCTATCAGGTGGAAGGGCTGATGGTGGGGAAGGATGTGACGCTCGCGAATTTCAAGTTCGTCATCGGCGAGTTTTTCAAACGGCTGTTCAAAAAGGACGTTTCGATCCGGCTGCGCCCGAGCTATTTCCCGTTCGTGGAACCGGGACTGGACGTGGATGTGGAGTGCGTGAAATGCGGCGGCAAAGGATGCAATATCTGCAAAGACAGCGGCTGGCTGGAAGTGATGGGCGCCGGCATGGTGCATCCGCATGTGTTCGAAGCGGCGGGATACGGACCGCATGAATACCAGGGATTCGCGTTCGGACTGGGCCTGGAACGCATTGCCATGATCAAATACAACATTCCCGACATCCGGCTGTTCTACTCCGGCGATTTGCGGTTCATTAAACAATTCTAATCCCACACATAACTTACACTGCTTTCCATTATGTTCCACGTATATTTATTACAATCTTTGAAGAACAAATCCTTATATGTAGGCTATACTTCCGACTCGGAAAGACGCCTTAAGGAACATAATGGAAACGAGTCCGGCTATACGAAGAAATATAGCCCGTGGGAATTGGTATATTGTGAAGGATATAAATCGGAAAAAGATGCTCGGGGTCGCGAGCAGAAATTAAAACTGCACGCACAGGGATTGCGAAGGTTGAAAGAAAGACTTCGCGAGAGCCTTACGGTGTAAGTTATGTGTGGGATGGAAACTCCGGAGAAAAAAATACCGATGCAGGAACATACTGAGTCGGAACACGAAGCTCACCTGATTGAGCAGGCGCGGAATGATATGGCCGCTTTACAGGAGAAATCCCTTCATGCGATTGATGAAAAGAAAACAACGAA
The DNA here is from genome assembly GCA_028865335.1 of Patescibacteria group bacterium. Taxonomy (GTDB): domain Bacteria; phylum Patescibacteriota; class Minisyncoccia; order UBA6257; family 02-FULL-45-10c; genus REEB48. The sequence continues at coordinate 36,482 of JAGWKK010000001.1, forward strand.
AGAAGAGCCGTTGCTTCTGTATCATCTCGACCGCATCCGTTTGGATACCGTTGATGCCGCCCTGGCTCATCTTTACGATCTCGCGAAGAATGCGACCGGGGAAGTTGCGTACAGAATCTTTATGAACGACCTTAAGAATTACCGCTTGAGTAAACTTGCGGGAAGGACTGAAGGGGCAACGAGAAGCGAGACTACTGATGAAGAAAAATCAATCGGAGCCATTCTTGATTATCTGAGCAATCTCGGGGCGGGGATCATAGCCCGGACATACGCGCAAGAAGACGCCGAAAAAGCAAAAAAGAACTAACCTATGAAATTCAGTTTTTCACTCATCAAACGGATAGCTCCCGGATCGTACGGGAAGGAGGAATTGGTGGAGCGGCTGAACCTGCATTCCTTTGAGGCGGTTGATCTGGGCGGCGACGTGCTGGAAATCGCGGTGACGCCGAACCGGTTCGCCGATGCGGCATCGCATATCGGTATCGCGCGCGAAGCGGCGGCGATTTTCAACCTGCCGTTTTCCGATCCTGCCGAGAAAGCCCCGAAGTATGCCTATCGCGACCAGGGCGTGTTCCGCGTGAATATCAAAAACAGCAAGCTGTGCCGGCGCTATATGGCGGCATATGTGGACGGCGTATCGGTGAAGAAGACGCCGGAGTGGATGAAGGGCGTTCTGGAGTCCTGCGGCCTCCGTTCCATCAACGCGGTGGTGGATATCATGAACTACGTCATGCTGGAAGTCGGACAGCCGCTCCATGCGTTCGATGCCGAGAAGGTGAGCGGCGGACTGACGGTCCGGAACGCGAAGAAAGGGGAGAAGATCGAAACAATCGACAATCAGAAATTCACGCTTGATTCTGACGTGCTGGTGATCGCTGATGCCGATAAGCCGCTCGCCATTGCCGGTATCAAAGGAGGAAAATCAAGCGAAGTCACGCTGGGGACGAAGCACCTGCTGGTTGAGGCGGCGCATTTTGACAGTACGCATATCTATGCGACGTCGCGCCGGCTGGGATTGCAGACGGACGCTTCCGCGCGCTTTGCGCATGCATTGAGTCCGGCGCTCGTGGAACGCGGCATGAACCGCGCACTGCAGCTGCTGCAGGAGATCGTCGGAGCGAAGGCGCACCGGCCGGCGGATGACTATCCGCGGCCGCAGTCCAAGGAAATCCTGCCGTTCTCGGCGACCGCGATGCAGCGGCTTCTCGGAGAACATGTCACGGCCGACGGCGCTGCGCGCCTGCTGAAGAAACTGGGGTTCGCAATCCGCGGAAAGAAGATCGAGGTGCCCCTGGTCCGTACGGACGTCAGCGACGTCGAGGACATCGCGGAGGAAGTCGCCCGTATGAAGGGGTATGCCGCATTGACCGCGCAGCCGCCGCACGTGGCGCTGGGGGTCGCGTCCGAAGACGAACTCATAGAATTCAAGGATCAGATCCGTGATTTTCTGACCGGTGTCGGTTACAGCGAAACATACAATTACTCACTCGTCGCCGAATCCGACTGCAGCCGCTCGCCGGCCATCATCCGGAGCCGCGACGGAAAAGTGATCCATCTCGCGAATCCGATGAGCGCCGAGATCGCCGTGCTCCGCGACAGTCTGGCGGCAGGCCTGGTGAAAAATCTCAAGAGCAACAAACGCTTCTTTGACGCGGTCCGCGTATTTGAAATCGGCCACGTGTTCCAGGAACTGCAGGGGAAGGTGTCCGAAAAGACGGTTCTCGGCATGGCGATCGCCGCGCCGGAGGGCTTCTTTGAAGTGAAAGGGATTGTGGATATGCTGCTGAAGCGCCTGGGGGTGACGGATTATACATTGGCACCGTTTGATAATGCCGACGGCTATCTGAAGCCGCTTGGCGCGCTGACCATCGAAATCGGCAGGAAATCCGTCGGATATATCGGATCGCTGGCATCGCTGGAAGGCGGACTGATGGAATTGGACCTTGGGATGCTGCTTGCGGAGACCGACGAAGAGCGCGAATACGCGCCGATCGCGAAGTATCCGGCGATTGAACGCGACCTGTCGTTCTTAGTGGACCAGAGCGTCCGCGTCGGCGAGATTCTGGCGCTGATGCAGGGTGCAGGCGTTCATCTGGTTGAAGATGTCGACCTGGTGGACTGGTATCAGGATGAAAAACTGGGCGACCACATGAAGAGTCTGACGTTTAGGATCGTGTTCCGCGCCGATGACCGGACGCTGACAGATGCGGAAGTGGACAAGGAAATGGCGGCGATCACGAAGGCGGTTGTCGACAAATTTGATGTCGAATTGAGGTAAAAATGACCCTGAAAAACCGTCCACAGGAGGCGGTTTTTTTGTTTGCGTTGAGGTGCTGTTTTTGCTATACTGATAGGGTACAAAAAGAGGGAAAAGGCGTGGCCTTTTTTAGGTTGAGGCGCATAATCTTACTTATTTTTTTATCACCATGGCAAAAGAAAAAGAGGAACAGAAGTCATCATATTCGGCGAAAGATATTTACGTATTGGAAGGGTTGGATCCGGTCCGCAAGCGTCCGGGCATGTACATCGGTACGACCGATTCCGCGGGTTTGCACCACCTGATCTGGGAAGTCGTGGACAACTCCATCGATGAAGCGATGGGCGGTTACGCGCATAATATCCGCGTGGATCTGTTGCCGGGCAATAAAGTGAGCGTGACTGACGACGGCCGCGGTATTCCGGTGGAAACGCACAAGCAGACCAAGAAATCGGCATTGGAAACGGTTCTGACGACGCTGCACGCCGGCGGTAAGTTCGGCGGCGGTTCGTACAAGGTATCCGGTGGTCTGCACGGCGTCGGTGTTTCCGTGGTCAACGCGCTTTCCGAATGGGTGGAAGTGCAGGTTTCACGCGACGGATATGTCTGGGTCCAGGAGTACAAGCGCGGAAAGCCGCAGTACAAGGTGAAGAAGACGACGAAGACGGATCGCACGGGCACGAAGGTCTCGTTTCTTCCGGATGCGGAGATCTTCGCCAAGATCGAATGGGATCTGAAGCGCATCGTGGATCATTTGCGCCAGCAGGCGTTTCTGACCAAGGGCGTGAAGATCGAGATCGTCGATCAGCGTAAATTGCCGGCCGCATACCAGGGATTCTATTTCGACGGCGGGCTGCTTTCATTCATCAAATATGTGACGCGCGGCGAAAAGCTGATCCAGGATGATCCGTTCTATGTCCACAAAGAACTGGACGAGATCGAAGCCGAAGTTTCCTTCCTGTACAACGAAGACATCGAAACGCGCGAGCTGAGTTTCGCGAACAATATCTATACGCCTGACGGCGGCATGCACCTGACCGGTTTCCGTTCCGCCCTGACGCGTACGCTGAACGACTATGCAAGCGGTGAGGGGTATATCAAAGGGAAAGATGAGAATCTGACCGGTGATGACGTCCGGGAAGGATTGACGGCGATCGTGTCGGTCCGTTTGCGCGAACCGCAATTCGAAGGCCAGACCAAGGCGCGTCTCGGCAATCCGCCTGCGCGTACCGCGGTGGAATCGATCGTGGGCGAAGCCATGAAGGATTGGCTGGAGCGGCATCCTGCAGACGCGCGGCATATCATCGAGAAGTGTCTGTTGGCCGTGAAGGCGCGCAAGGCCGCAAAGGCGGCGAAGGATACGATCCTCCGCAAAGGTGTGTTGGAAGGACTGACCTTGCCGGGGAAGCTCGCCGACTGCAGTTCCCGCAATCCGGAGGAATCGGAACTTTTCATCGTTGAGGGAGACAGTGCAGGCGGCAGCGCGAAACAGGGACGCGATCGCCGGACGCAGGCCATTCTTCCGCTCAAGGGGAAGATTCTGAACGTGGAAAAGTCCCGCATCGACAAGATGCTGGTGAACAAGGAAATCAAGGCGCTGGTGGTCGCATTGGGAACCGCGATCGCGGATTCATTCTCGCTTGAAAATCTGCGGTATCACAAGATCGTGATCATGACCGATGCCGATGTGGACGGCGCGCATATCCGGACGCTGCTACTGACGCTTTTCTACCGCTACTTCCAGCCGCTGATCACAAACGGCTACGTCTATATCGCGCAGCCGCCGCTGTATAAGGTGCAGCGCGGGAAGGAATTCCGCTATGTGTTCAGCGACGCGGAAAAGGAAGCGGCCGTGAAGGCGCTTTCCAAGGGCGGAGCGGTCGTTGAGGCGGCTGAGGAAGGGGATGAAAAGACAGCCGAGAAGAAATCCGGCGTAAGCATCCAGCGCTATAAGGGTCTCGGTGAAATGAATCCCGAACAGCTCTGGGAAACGACCATGAATCCGGCATATCGCGTCCTGAAACAGGTCACGGTGGATGATGCGGTCGCGGCGGACAAACTGTTCGATGTCCTGATGGGATCGGAAGTGGAACCGCGCAAGAACTTCATCCAGGCGCGTGCGCAGTATGTGAAAAACCTGGATATCTAGGGCAGTGCGGAAGTGATTGACAGGGGTAAATTAATCGTATATACTATAAACCATGTTTGAGAAACTCAATTCATTTTTACAGGAATCGCGTCAGGAGCTTTCGCACGTGAACTGGCCGACGCGCCAGGAGACCGTACGGCTGACAATCGTGGTAATCATCATTTCGCTGGCGATTGCCGCGCTTTTGGGCGCTTTTGACGGTCTTTTTTCGTATCTCTTAAAATTAGTCATCCTGCGATAACCTATGGCGGACACGAACCATAACAACGAGGAGAAAAAAAAGATGGTGGAAGTCAAGAACAAGGAGCGGCATTGGTATGCGGTGCATACCTATTCCGGCTATGAAGACGCGGTTGCGCGATACCTCCGCCAGCGCGTGGATTCACTGTCCATGAACGACAAGATTTTCAATGTTCTGGTTCCGAAGGAGACGAAAATCAAGATCAAAAACGGCAAACGCCGCACCGCCCAGGAAAAGATCTACCCGGGTTATGTGCTGGTGGATATGATGCTGACGGAAGATTCCTGGTATGTCGTGCGCAATACGCCGCGCGTGACCGGATTCGTCGGTCCTGACTCGACCACTCCGGTACCGCTTTCCACGGAAGAGATCGACATGCTGATGGCGCGCATGGGCACCGGCGAGGAAAAGAAATTCAAGGTGGATGTTGCGGTGGGCGATATGGTCAAGGTCATCGACGGTCCGTTCAAGGACTACGATGCGAAAGTTTCCGAAGTGGACAACGAAAAGGCGAAAGTGAAGGTGCTGGTGCCGATCTTCGGCCGTGACACTGTCGTGGAGCTCGATTCGTTGCAAATTCAGAAGATGTAGGATACCATAATACGAACGGATAAAATCATACGAACACCACAAACAAGCCTCTTTGTTCGTAGTGTTCGTGTCAGTTCGTATATTCGTATTAGCATATAAAACATATGGCAAAACCAATCAAAACAGTACTCAAATTGCAGATTGAAGCGGGGAAGGCGAATCCGGCTCCGCCGATCGGTCCGGCGCTCGGTCAGCATGGCGTGAACATCCAGGACTTCTGCAAGAAGTTCAATGACGCGACCAAAGACATGATCGGCGACGTCGTTCCGGCGGAAATCACCATTTACGAGGACCGCAGTTTCGATTTCAAACTCAAAACCCCTCCGGCATCGGCATTGCTCAAGAAAGCGGCCGGCATCGAAAAGGGAGCGGCTGATCCGCTGAAGCAGAAAGTCGGGAAGGTGACGAAGGCCGACCTGCGCGCGATCGCCGAGAAGAAGATGGTTGACCTGAATGCCTATGATGTGGACGCGGCGATGAAGATCATTGCCGGCACCGCGCGGAACATGGGTATCGAAGTGACCGACTAACGAAGCGCCCCTCACGGGGCGTTTTTGGTTGCGCGAAATTGACGCGGAGGAGCGTGTCGCCTATACTTAATATCGGAACTTCGTATAAATGGAGGGGGCATACATGGAAGACTCGAGGATGTGGATTCTTTTGGGGACGGCGCGAGTGCACGCCGAGACGCTGAAGCGCTATCTGCAGAAGGCACATTATTGGATCGCGTACGACCGTAAGACCGCCCAGCTGTCTCTGTGGGCGAACCATGGCGATGGAGGAGGAGTCATCCTGGAAGCCGATCAGGTTCCGTTCGAGACGGCGGAGAGATTCGCCAAAGAACTGGGCCTGTATCAGAAAATATCCGATGGTTGGTCGAAATGGAACCCGTCGGTGCGGCTCTATTCCGATGGCAGCCGGGATGCGCTGGAGCTCAAGAGAACGATCCTTGAGCTTGGAATTCCGCTGAATTTCCATGAAGGGGCAGCGCAGTGGGAATTCAGCGATGGTCATTTCGCATATCATCCACCTACGTGGACTAAGAATAAGGTCGTGGAAATTATCCGCGAGATCGCCCTTCGGTATCAGAAAGATCTGTCCACGCTTCCGTAGTGGAGAGAACGGCTCACCGAGCCGTTTTTTATTTGCGAAGACCGGGAATAATGCGATACACTTATGCGAAGACATTAATCTCTGAGAAATCATGAAAAAGGGAAAACTTATCATCATCGAAGGGACTGACGGCACGGGCAAGGGTACGCAATTTGCGAAACTCATCGAGCGTATCAAGCGCTCGGGCAAGAAGGTTGCAACTTTTGATTTCCCGCAGTACGGGAAGCCATCCGCATTTTTTGTCGAGCAGTATTTGAACGGCAAATATGGAACCGCCAAGCAGGTGGGCCCGTACAAGGCATCGCTTTTTTATGCGATGGATCGGTTCGATATCGCGCCGAAAGTGGCCGAGGCGCTGCGTGAGGGGAAGATGGTCGTCTCCAATCGGTATGTGGAATCCAATATGGGCCATCAGGGCGCGAAAATCGCCGACCGCGCGAAGCGGATGCGGTTTTTCAGATGGGTGAAAGATACCGAATACGGACTTCTGGATATTCCGAAACCCGACCTCTGCATCATTCTGCATATCCCCGCCGAAATCGCGCAGCAACTCGTGGATAAAAAGGCGAGCCGGAAATACATCCATGGCCGCAAGCGCGACATTCACGAGGCCGATCTCGGTCACCTGAAGCTTGCCGAGCGCGTATATCTTGAGATCGCACGGCTCTTCCCGAAGACGCACGTCGTGATCGAGTGCGTGGAGAAGGGAAGATTGCTTTCGATTGACGAAGTGCATGAGAAAATCTGGCGTGCCGTTAAAAACAGGATATAGAGCCGCTTTCCAGCGGCTTTTTCGTCTCTAGGAAAGCCCTGCAAAATTATCTATACTATATATATGAGCGCAAAATTACCTCATCAGAAGATCGTCTCCGACCCGATTCTGGGTCTGATCGACATCAGCAAGGTTCTGCCGATGATCGATACGCAGCAGTTCCAGTCGATGGCGTACAAATACCAGCTGGGCCTGGCATTCCTTCTGTTCCCGTCCGCGACCCATACGCGCAAACAGCATTGTCTGGGCGCCTATCAGCGGACGAAAGATCTGATGCGACGCTGGGTGGAGGCCGGCATGGTGACGCGCGAAGAGGCGGACGCGACAACAGCGTTCGCGCTGTACCACGATATCGGCCACGGACCGTTTTCGCATACCGTGGAGCCGCTGTTCGATCTGATTCCGGGCGCGAAGAAGAGCAAATTGCGCGCGGACGATGCGATGGGAATCGATATCGCGCGGAACATGAAGAAGGAGATCGAGGCATCCGGCGTGAACTATGAACTGATGATGTCCATTTTCGAGCACAAGAATCCGCTGTATCTCGCGGTCCATGACAAAAACCTGGGCATGGAGAAGTTCGACTACCTGACGCGCGACGCATTCTATACCCTCCGTGAAATGCCGGGCGTGGAATACCTGTCCCGCTATATCTATTTCGTGGACAAACAGTCGGTGGTGGACGAGCGCGTGCTGGACCAGGCGAAGGCGATCCAGGATTTCTATATCAAGATGTCCAAGCACGTGTATCTCCGCAAGAAATCGGCGATCCTCCAGCGGATGATCCAGAAGATGGCATACGCGCTGGTGCTGGACGGCGTTTCGGTGCACGACATCTGGAAGTTGACCGATTTCGGATTGCTGGGCAGGTTTGAAGTATCCGAGAATCCGCTCATCAGGCATTATTACGACCGGCTCATGGCGGGGAACTATCCCAAGATGGCGATCGAGATCAAGTATGAGCAGTTCGTCCAGGGCGACCGTGTCCACGAGGACAAGGCGCTGAAGACCTTTGGCCTGCCGGAGAAGACGCTGGATGCGATTTTGGAGCAGGAGGACGTTTCCAGCGTGAAGCGCCTTGCCGAATTCGAAGACGGCATTGCGAAGCTTGCCGGCATCCCGAAAGAAAGCGTGGTGGTGGTCCCGCAGATTTCACATCATCGGTTCGTGCCGGAGGACGTGAAGGTGTACGGCAAGAATGGCGCTATCGTGAAGCTCAGCGATTTCTATCCGAACCACTTCGCATCGCTCGTGGAATACGGCCGCTCGCATCAGGTGCTGCGCATCTGTGCGTTCCCGGAATATCGTGATAAACTGAGCCAGCATGCCGAGAGCATCAGGGATTATCTGGTCCGTTCGGTATCCTAACGTATGAAATACCATCCTACCATCGGTCTTGAAGTCCATGCGGAGCTGAAAACGGCGACGAAGATGTTTTGCGATTGCCCGAATGATCCGTCCGAAGAGCATCCGAACGTGAACACCTGCCCTATCTGCCTCGGCCATCCGGGCGCGCTGCCGACCATCAACAAAAAGGCGGTGGAATCCATGATCAAGATCGGTTTCGCGATCGGCGGAACGATCAACAAGCGCTTCAAGTTCGACCGGAAGAACTATTTCTATCCGGACCTTCCGAAAGGATACCAGATCTCCCAGTTCGATGAACCGGTGGTGGCCGGCGGTTCGCTGGATGTTTCCGCGCGGATCGGAGAGCCGAAAATGGTCCAGATCGACCATGTCCATTTGGAAGAGGATGCGGGCAAGCTGGCGCATGCAAGTGATGGCACGTCATCGCTTGTGGATTTCAATCGCGGCGGCGTGCCGTTGATGGAGCTGGTGACCAAGCCGGACATGCATAGCGTGAAAGAGGCGGTGGCATTCGCGCGGGAGTTGCAGCTTATCCTGCGGTACCTGGGCGTTTCCGATGCCGACCTGGAGCATGGCCAGATGCGCGCGGATGCGAACATTTCCATGAGTCCCGATGATTCACTCGGTACGAAGGTGGAAATCAAGAACCTGAACTCGTTCAGCGCAATCGAGGCGGCTATTCTGCATGAAATGGAGCGGCAGACGGAAATGCTGGAAGCGGGCGAGCGGGTGAAGCAGGAAACGCGCGGCTGGGACGACATCAAACAGAAGACCGTCAGCCAGCGCTCCAAGGAGGAGGCGCAGGATTACCGTTATTTCCCCGAACCGGATCTTCCGCCGCTGGATCAGTCGGCATTCGACATGGAGGTACTCAGATCGGCGGTTCCCGAACTTCCGCAGGCGAAGCGGGAGCGGTTGGCGAAGCAGTATGAACTTAACAGCGATCAGGTCAACCTGCTGATCGAGGATCGCGACATGGCGGAATATTTCGAGGAGGCGGTTTCGGAGTGGGAAGCGGATCTGCAGCATCCGACCGATGCCAAGCAGCGGACGACATTGTTCAATTACCTGAATACGGACCTGCGCGGCCTGATGGCGAACTACGGCGTCGGGTTCAAGGGGCTTCGCATCGCGGCGGAGAACTTCGCTGATCTGATGGATATGCTGACGAAGAACGAGATTTCCAGCCGGACCGGAAAGGATCTGCTGGTGCGGATGTATGAGCGCGGAATCGATCCGCGGGATATCGTCAAAGACGAGGGTCTCGGACAGGTTTCGGACGAATCAGGCCTGGTGGAGACGGTCCGGAAGGTGATCGCCGAAAATCCGAAGGCGGTGGAGGACTTCAGAAAAGGAAAGACGAACGCGCTCCAGTTCATGGTGGGTAAATCCATGGCGGCTCTGAAGGGGCGAGGGAACCCGGGCGTTTTGCAGGACCTCTTCAAAAAAGAACTCGGATAATATAGGATAGTATTTATGAGCAAGGAATCATTTGAATTCAAGAAAATAACAAAACCGACGCCGGAGGAGATACTTGCTGCTCAGCGCGCAGCCGATATTGCAGCGCGGGAAAAAGCCGAGGTGCGGAGACAGTATCAGGAGGAAGTCGCTGAAACCGAGCGTCTGGTGCGTCTGCAGCAGGACGCCCAGGATGAAGCTGAAGGAAAGAAAAAAGGAGGTAAATACGTCATTGGCGATCAGGCGAAAAAGGACCTGAAAGAAGTGCTCGATTTCGAAAAGAAGAAAGGCCGGAAATAATATGGAGCAGTTCAAGAAAGAACCGCCGAAAGAACTCGCGGAAATAAAAGCATTGCATGAACGGCATATGGCTCGCTTGCGCGAACAGGCGATCCGCGAAACGGA
>JAGWKK010000031.1 GCA_028865335.1 Patescibacteria group bacterium
GGCGTAAGCTTAATGGGTGAATGAGTACATTCTGCAGCCATAGCGTATAAGCGAAGCTGCAAGAAAGACAGGCACCGTGGGTCCAAATTTCCCCCAACCGGACGAGAAACGAGTCAGTGGATCGGATCAACTCCGACCCACTTACCCGCTCCTCGGAGCGGCGCTGCTTCCCGAAAGACGCAGCGACAACACAGCCGGGTAATGTCACCGTACACCCGCCAGGGAGAAAAACGGCAGCAACAATGCAAGGGGCGCAAGCTCGAGCATTGCCTGCGGCCTGGCGGGCCCTTTGTCCGTAACTGGTTACAGCCGCATACCCCGATGGAGCGATCCACCGGGGTTCTTTTTTTGTTCGGCGATATTGACATATTATCGTATATATGCTAGTATATATGCAGTACATATTATCCTTCGGGAAGCGAGGAATGCGTAATCCATGCGGTTGCGCATCCCCCGCTTCCCGAAACATCAGTATCAATCCGGAAACCGGCAACACCGGTACGTCCCAAGGAGGGATCATGAAAGACGTCACCTACGCGGAGATCGCAGTGGTCGCGCTTTTCATAAGCGCGCCGTACGCGATCGAAACAGGCGCAACGCCCTTCGGTTCATCCCTGAGGGCCGCGGCCAGCATCATCGCGATGGTCGCTGTGGCCGTCTTCGTCTACGAGATCGTGAAGATGGTCATGACGTTCGTGTCCGAACTGCGCCAGTCGCTGGCCGGAGAGAGCTAACCCATGGACATCCACTTGGGCATGCTCACCGGAGGCCTGTTCGTTGCCGCGATGGGCGTCCAGCTCGTCACGAACGGCACCAGCAGCGCCAGCCTCAAGCTCGGCATCCTGCTGACGATCGCGGGATTCGCGCTGATGTACTTCAGCTTCAGAGACAACAGGAATCTGTACCGGCTCCGCCGGCAGCTCCGGTCCCTGAAGCAAGGCATCTTCGGCTCGTAACAGCGAAGAAGCCCCCGGGCCGCCCCTCAAAAGGCGGCCCTTCTTTTTTCATATTTATTTTTTTATTGAAAACGGATATGATAGAGACAGCTCCACCGATCCGGGGAACCATGGCTCAGCGCCGGCCGTTTGCAATATCGCTCGGGTGCCGATTGTGCGGAGAGGTCGGATCGCGCATATTTGAAAAGTTCAAATCCGAAGAGGCCCTCGATCACGTGCCCGAATACATCCTCCTGAATTGGATCGGATGCGGCAATGAGAAATGCAGGAATCATTTCTCAAAACCCCACGCGCTCGGACGCTGCCCGGTCTGCCAGAAATGGTCGATCAAGCTGACGCACCAAGGCGAGATGGAAATATACCGCTGCCTCAACAATGAGTGCGGATGGGAGTTGGAACTTCCCTGTTTGAAATGAAGGCCCCGCAGTGTGGGGCCTTTTCTTTTTATAAAACACAAACCGCCCGAAGGCGGTTCATGCTGGTAACCCATAAGCCGGATTCTGTTTCATCACGCCGAAGTTTTAACAAAGGCGGATGACGATAACAATTTATCTTGCCGTTACATCGCTGCAACGATCCTTGCGTCACTCCGCAGCTTGCGCCGCGGCTCGGACTTGCACCCGGTAAGGATTTAGCCGTTTCACCTCAGCTTTGTTATCTCTATGGCTGAGTTGAGCCGATTACGTTGAGATCAGGCTCCTCTGTCCTTTTCAGAACAGAGCGTCACTGCTCGCACCTCTGCATCACTGCCGATGGCTGTTAGCCACTACCCTTTTATCCCGACTTACGCCGGGAGAGTGTCCGGACTTTCCTCTCAGCTTCAGTTCCTCTCGCACTATCACCAAAGAAACTCAATCATTACTGCTGTAAAAACAGGTACATGTCGGATACTGCGAGCAGAACTGAAGCTAAGCTGTTATCTGAGCTACCATGCTTACTATAGCACACATACAAGAACTTGACAAGTGTGTCCGTAGCATGGTAATATGCCAATAGCAAAGATCGCGAGGAGGCTTGAATGAAAACAAAGATCGCCTTGTTTGTCGGATCGTGTTGGCTGTACTTCTATACGAAGCACTGGATCATCGGCGTCGTCCTGTTCGTCCTTTTTCTACTCGACCTGATTCCGGTGAAAACATGCAGCGGCTGTCCGGAATGCGATCCGCAGCTTTACATGGACGAAAACGGCGAGATCGACCCCGGGATGTACAATCCCCCGCGCCGATAAACCGAGCACCTGCCCCGCTCGCTCTCATGGCGAAGCGGGGTTTTTATTTTTAATGGAACCCTAAGTCGGCTGGATTGTCGTCGCCGGAAATACGGCCAAGTTCCCCGCCGGCAGATTCGAACTCTCTCCGCAGCTTTACTACCTGATCCGACAGCTTCACCGTCGCCTTCGGCAGATCTTTCCGCTTGATGATCCCTTTTGACCAGAAATCAATGACGAGCTTGCTGTCACCGAAAACCCGGTGGATTTTTTTCTTCAGGGCAAGCTTCAGCGCCTGCCGGCACGCCAATAGTTCGCCGTAATTGTTGGTCACCTCTTTTCCCAGCTCATGCTTTCCATGAACATTCAACTTTGATTTCGGCATGGTCATGTGCAACAGATTTTCACCGCGCTCATCGGTCACGCTGATTTCCACGCCGTTCCCCCGCCCGGTTCCCGCATCGAAATAGATCCCCGACGCCAAAACAGGTTTTAGGTTATAGGTTCTCGGTTTGAGTTGGTACAGCGCTCCGCTCCTAAGCCAATCCTCTGCTTCAGTACGTGCCGAAAAACCGCGATAGCGGGCCTCGCGTCCCTTGACGATCTTTTCGCACTCGCCCCAGGAACCGCAGATCCCTTCCGTTCCGTTCGCGAGCCGGTAGGCGTAATATTTGTTTGCTTTTTTCATAGTGAATCGAAGTAGCGCTTGATCGCTTCACGGAATTCCTTCTCCTTGCCGCCCTTGATGCGGAAGCCCGCCGACGTCAGATGCCCGCCATAACTGACCAACGTGTCTTTCGCCGAATCCATCGCCGCAACCACATTGAAGTCCGACCCGATCGGTGCACGTGCGGAACCGTAGAAATGATCATCTTGCTTTTTATAGACGAACAGCGGAATCTTTATCTCTTTAACCAGACCCTCGGATATCGCCGAAATCATCCCGCGAACGATTGACGGAACCTCGGCGCGCAATATCAGCACGCTCGGTTTCTCCCGGCGATACTGGCGGACTCCCTTTTCAATCTCTTTCTTCACATACACGGCAACGCGCTTGTAGCGGTCGTTCAGGATCTTCGCATACCGTCTTGCAGACGCCATTGTGCGGGCCGTGAACAACCGATACATTTCGTTTCTTTCATTACTGAGTTTCGGAAAGAACCGGCTGATCAGGACGTTCATCGCTTCATTCCGCGTGATCCGGTCGCCGTCCGCAAGATGCAGCAGCGCCTGCAACCCGGGCCGCGTATGCCGGTTGATCAGATGGATGCCGCGATTGATATATTTCAGATTATATTCATCGGGGATGATGCGGTCGGCGATCATCGCCAGCGCCATCAGATCGAGATCCGCTTCCAGTTTCCGGAGATCCAGACGCTGATCGAGATAATAGGACTCGAAAAACTTGTATGCCACGCCGGCCCCGCACCAATGCTTATGCGGATACCGGTCGCCCGACTGGAGATGATTGATCAGGATCGCCGGCAGCGCACCGGGGCGCTGCGGATGATGGTCGAACAGAATCACATCAAAACCCATGTCCCGCGCCATCCGCACCTCCGCGAAATCGTCCGTACCGAAATCGACGCCGAGAATGAGCGAAACCTTCCGCTTCTTCAGCATCCGAAGATGAGTCGGATTGAAGCTGCGGTTGTAGTGCTTCTGCTCCGGCAGAACGATGACCAGTTTGTTGGCCGGGAAACCCGCACCGATCAGCGCATCGCGGATGATGACCGCGCCGGGAATTCCGTCCGGATCATAATCCCCCCAGATGCCGATCTTCTCGCCACGTTTTTTCGCAAGCAGAATCCGGTCGATCGCTTTCTCGGTATTTTTAAAGTGTTTCATCGGCTTCGCGACTATTTTAATGCTTCAATCCCCGGCATCTTCTTGCCGGCGAGGAAGTCCAGCATGGCGCCGCCGCCGGTGGAGATGAATGATATCTTCTTATCCAGCTTGAGCTTCTTCAGAAACATCACCGTCTCACCTCCGCCGGCGATCGTGAATCCCTTGCTTTTGGCGACGCATGACGCGATCGCTTTCGTGCCGCGCCGGAACCGGATATCATCAATATTTCCCAGCGGACCGTTCCAGAGGATGGTTTTTGCCCTGCGCAGTTCGGCGCAGAACACCTTTTCCGTTTTCGGACCGATATCGCGCACTGCGCCCGTCTCATCTCGTCGGAAATCAACCGGCAGCATCAGCTTCGGTTTGGCGAGTGTGCGCATCACGTCGTCGGTCAGCGCGCCCCCCAACAGGAAAAGCGACGCCTTCCTCTTCAGATTCTGATACACCGTCAACTTGTCTTCGATCTTCAGCCCGCCGAGGATGACCATCAGCGGTTTTCGCGGCGAGTGCATCGCACGCGTCAGATTTTTCATTTCAGCCTCCAATTCAAGACCCGCATACCGCGGCATCCGGCGCGGCAAGGCATCAACGGAAGCATTTGCACGGTGGGAAACCGCAAAAGCGTCGTTCACATAGAAATCACCCACCGAAGCGAGGTGCTCGGCGAGAACCGGACTATTCGCCTCCTCCCCGTCCAGAAAGCGAAGGTTCTCCAGCAGAAATACGGAACCTTTCGGAGCGGAACGGACCAGATCGGCGATGTCGCGGAATCTGAAATGAGGGATGAACACCACTTTCTTTTTCAGCTTCCGGGCAAGCGTTTTCGCAACCGGCCGCAAGCTGAGTCGTTGTTCAAAACCGTCCGGACGTCCTTTATGGGTCAGAATTACCACGGACCTGGACTTTCCCAGGAGAAAGCGGATCGTCTGCAGGCTCGCGTCCATGCGCCAATTGTCTTCCGTATTGAAATCCAGCCGCAATAACGCGATTCTGTCCTTCAATTCGGATTTTTTCGCTGTCCGCAGAAAACGAATCATAGATTCAGTATACCGCACTCGATTCGTCCGGCATAATTGTCAGCTTTCGCCATGGCGGGTACACTGAATATATGGACGGCAAAAAACAGATCGTCATTCTGGGTGCAGGATTCGGCGGCATCAAGGCGGCGCGCGCATTACTCGACGGCCTGCGCAAACTGGACCTGCTCGGCAAGTATCAGGTCGTGCTTATCGACCGCCATGAGTATCAGACCTATTATCCGACACTCTACGAAGTCGCGACCACTTCCAAAAATCTCGCCAATCAGCTGGATCTCAAACACATCGTGACCATTCCGCTCGCGGAGATCTTCCAGGGCAAGCCGCTTGAGTTCGTGAAAGGTGGCGTGGTATCGCTCGACCTCCCTGCCGGCGATATCCACCTTGCCGACGGCAGAACCCAGCGCTTCGACTATCTCGTACTTGCGCTCGGCTCGGAACCGAACTACTTCAACATTCCCGGACTGCAAGAACACGCGCTCGCCTTCAAGACATTCATTGATGCAGTGAAAGTACGCGACGCCATCTGGAATATCCTCTCGGAAGCTCCGGCGGACAAACGGGTCCGCATCATCATCGGCGGCGGCGGCGCGACCGGCGTCGAGCTTGCCGGCGAAGTGCAGGCCTGGATATGCGAACTTGAACAGCAGAAGATCAGCACCTGCCGCGCATCGGTCACCATCGTCGAAGCCGCTCCGACGGTTCTGAATCATTTCGATCCGCGGGTAGTCGGAGCCGTCACTCGGCGCCTGGAAAAACTCGGCGTCGCGCTTGCGACCGGCGAAATCATCCAGGAGGTAACTCCGGAGCATGCGGCGCTTAAAAGCGGAAAGGAACTCGACTATGACGTATTCGTCTGGACCGGAGGCGTGAAATCACCCGCACTCATGGCGGATCTTCCGTTGAAAAAGGAGAAGCATGGGAAAACCGAAGTAGCCGGCGGCATGGCGTGCACGCCCCAGACGCCCGACCTCAAATTATACGGAAAGATCTACGGCATCGGCGATTCGGTGTGTTTTGTGAATCCGAAAACGCAGATTCCCGTGCCGCAGCTTGCGGAAGCCGCCATCGGCCAGGCACGCATCGCCGCACACAATATTCTGGAGGAAATAAAAGTCGCTGAAGGCGTCAGCAAGCAGGTGAAACTGAAGCAGTATCGTCCCGCGGATGAGTTCAGTTATGTCATCCCGGCAGGCGGGAAATATGCGGTCGCAAAAGTGGGGCCGCTCATCCTCACCGGATTCTTCGGCTGGTTACTGAAGGGACTTATCGAACTCTACTATCTTCTCTTCAATGTGCTACCGCCCCTCCAGGCGTTCTCGGTCTGGTTTCATGGCCTAAGGATCTTCATCCAAAACGACCGACTCGGATAGAAAAAAGGAATAAGCAAAAGAAAGGGCCCCTGCGAGAGGGGCCTTTCAAGGTACACCGTACCTTTTTGGTGTTACGACGGAAGATGAACCGTCAGCGTGGGAGTTTTTTGTTTTTCCCCGCTTTCGCGAATCAACCCGAGGGTTGATTGGCTTAATTTCAGTATAGCGTACATTCTTTTTGCATCAACCGAAACAGCTGTGGATAACATAAACCGCCGTTTTTTCGGCGGTTTCGCTAATCAATTCGGCAAAATCCGAGAGCAGAAAGGCGTGCTGCCTCCCAACGATCGGCTGATTTCCGAGCTTCTTGCGGAGACTTCCCGCATGCCATGGCGGAATTGATGATCTGCCTACGATTCTGCAGCAGCTCCTTTTCGGAAAGCTCCAGCGGGTCTTTCACTATCAGCTTCTTCATGAGCATCCTCATCTGGTATATCCGAAGAACCGTGTTAATCATATCAAAGTCCTTTTCCTTTGGCAACTTGTAATCATGCGATTATTCGACTAGAATCGAGGCAGAACACAGGGGGTGGAAGAATGCTGCGGAAGAAAACGCTGATCCGCGAATTCGAGCCGAAGAAGCACGGGCGCAGATATGCCAATAAGGCCCAGGAAGCGAAACTCGCCAAACTACTCAAAAGGGACGCCTATCTGCGGGTATTTCCCCACCGGAAATCCGGAAAGTTCAAGCTCGCGGCGCTGGTGGAGCTCACCCGCCGTGGCGCATACTGGATCATGCCGGACGGCCATCTCCGAAGAGCGAAGACGCCGAATCCCTTCTGCCGAGGTGTCGGTGCGGAATGCGTGAAGAACGGCTTCTGCATGAAAAATCCGAGCTGCGACGACTGATCAAAAAAACCGCCCCCTGAGGCGGCTTTTTCTTGTTTAAAATACTCTCTTAGAGAAATCGCGCGATGAAGAAGAACGCGAGTCCGAGCGCGCTGAAGATCGCCGACACGATCCAAAACCGCATCGTGACGGTCGTCTCTTTCCAGCCGAGCGCTTCGAAATGATGATGGATCGGCGTGGAAATGAAAACCTTCTTTCCGCCCCGCAGTTTCTTGCTCGTCATCTGGATGATCACCGAAAGCGACTCGATCACCGGAATGATCGCGAAGAACGGCAGGAAGATGGCGGTATTCGTCAGCATCGCGATCACGCCCATCGTGATTCCCAATGCCATGGAACCGGTATCACCCATGAAGAACCGCGCGGGATAGATATTGAACCACAGGAATGCCAGCAACGCGCCGATCGTGACGCCGCTGAACACCGCGAGGTCATAGCGGCCGAGCACGAACGCCACCACCGTCAGCGCGCCGAATGAAAACAGGGATACGCCGCCCAACAAGCCGTCCAATCCGTCCGTCTCGTTCGCCGAAAAAGCGCTCGCGACGATGATGAATACGAAAAACGGAATATACCACCAGCCGATATCCACGTTACCGAAGAACGGGACATACAGGACGTTCCAGTCCAGGCGGTAGAAGAACCACAGGCCGCCCATGATCGCGAGCAGCAGATAGACCACCAGCTTCTGGGACATTTTCAATCCCCCGCCGTTCGTCCCGATGCGCATGACGCCCATCAGATCGTCCAGAAGACCCAATCCTGCGGCCACCGCCATCGCAGCGAGCGGCAGATAGGTCTGCGCGCGGTCGACGAAATTCAGCTGACTCCAATATCCGCCGAACAGATTTGCCAAAATCAGGAATACCAGCGCCAGAATGAGCACGGTCGCCCAGATGACGATGCCGCCCATCGTCGGCGTGTTCTCTTTCGCTTTGTGCAGTTCATAGAACACCGGCGCCTGCTCCTTGCTGCGCAGCTGTTTGTTGAATTGGAAACGGTGCAGGAGCCGGTCCACCAGCGGCGTCAGAAATAGCGCGAACAAAAATGATACGCTTGAAAGTCCCAACACCCGCGCTGCTTGGATGACATCAGGCATGTGAGTGGAATGAAAACGCGTTTTTAACCCAGGTATAGAGCGCGTCCGTCTGACCGAAACGGTCATCGGTGCCGAACACGACGAACAGCAGTTTCCGGCCTTCATGATCGAACACGGTCACCAGATTGCCGTCCGCCTCATCAGTATACCCCGTTTTGCCGCCGAAGAAATCACTGCGGGTCTGTGCAAAAGTATTGATATTGATCAGCCGGTTATCGATGCCCTTGGTGAGCTCATGCGTCGTCACGGCCTGCTGGCGCGTGATCGCGAAAATCTCCGGATGCGTATGATAGATATATTCCACCAGTTTTTCGAGATCGAGAATCGTGCTCTTGTTGAGCGGCGACAGGCCGGTCGGTTCCACGTAGGTCGTCTGCGTCATCCCGAGCTGGGTCGCCTTCAACTGCATCTGATCCACGAATTGCGGCAGTCCGTACGCGTCGGCAAGCGCCATCGCCGCGCGGTTGCTGGAAACCGAAAGCATGGCGTTCAGCAGGTCGCCGGAGGTATATTGTTCGCCCAGCTGCAGGTCCCCCGCCAGTCCCTCCGTATCCATCGCGTGCTGATCGACGGTCACGATCTTGTTCGTACCCATCTTTTCCAGCACGATCACGGCGGTCATCAGCTTGCTCAGCGATGCGAGCGGCCAGCGCGATGCGGTGTTGAACTGGTACATCGTCACCTGGGAATCCAAGTCCATGGCCACGGCGGCAGTCACGTGGAGTTCCGGTTCCAACAGCGTCCAGTCGGTGCGGTACGGGATGTCATGCGGCGTCGGCTGCGGCGCAGCGCCGATCACCTGGCTTGCCTGAGCCAGATCCGTCGGCTGCGCGGCCGGCAACTTCCCGGCAGTTCCTTTGTCATGAATGGCCGCGACCGAAACAAGTACGCCGACCGCGAAAATGATTTTAAGATTGGTCAGCTTCATCGTTCGGGAAAGATTGCTGCTGCGGCTCCGCTGCCGGAGATTCCGCCGGAACTTCGGCGACTTCCGTCGCGTCCGCCGGCGGCAAAATCGGATTCTGCTGGGCGGATTCCTTCTCTTTTAATTCTTCGTGCATATGCGCGACGAGTTCCTTGTATTTCGCATAGTCGGGCAGATCGGCGTTCTTCTGGAGGCCGAGGTGGCGCAAAAGCTCAAAACTGGTGCGATAGAGATAGGTATTCGACCGTTTCGGATCGGTTTCCCGATCCACCAGGCCGCGCATCAATAACGTCCGCACGATGAAGCTGGAATTCACGCCGCGGATGAACTCGATGTCCGCGCGCGAGATCGGTCCCGCGTAGGAGATGATGGAAAGTGTTTCCAACGCGGCAGGCGTGAGCGACTCGGAGAATTCCTGCTTGGTGATGTCTTCCAGCATTTTTGCGAACGCCGGCTTCGTCACCAGCTGCACCTTGCTCTTATCGCGCACCAGCGTCAGTCCCCGCTCATCTCGGGCGAGTTCGGTTTCATATGCGGCGATGGCGGATTCCAAATCGGCCTCCTTCAAGCCGACGATCTTCGCCAATTTCTTCATTTCAATAGGCTCGCCGTAGATGAAAAGCATCGCTTCCACTTTTCCCAGAGATGATTGAGGATCGAATGACATTTTTCTAGTGTACTGTATTTATAAATCAGTTGGCAACTTAATTCGCCGCGGGAGCGGCATCGGCCGGCGGGGTCTGGGTTTCGGGATGCGGCGAAAGCGTGATATCGGTGAATTGTCCGTCCTGATCGGCGCTCATCAGGTGTTCGCGGAGCAGATGAAGCACCGCCAGAAAGAGCATGATCACTTCCAATTTCGGTTTCCGGTCGCTGAGCGATTTGAAACTCTGCTGCGCCTGTTCCTTCATGCGCTGCAGCAGTTCCTTCACCTTCTGCTCCAGCGTCACCACGACCCGCTTGACCGCCTGTTTCTCGGGAATCAGCGATGCGAGCGTATGCAACAGTTCATTCAGCCGCGCCTGTAATCCCGGAACGGTCAGGTTCGGCGACGGATAGAACACCGGCGGCAGATCGGAAAAGAGTTCCCGGCCATACATCGGCTTACGGGTATCCCAGACCCTGCGCATCAGTTCGGACGCCGTCTTGAATTCCTTATACACCCGCAGCCGCGCTTCCAGATCGCGGATGTCGGTCTCTTCTTCCTCGGTCAGCTGCAACGACGGCAGGATCGCCTTTGATTTGATCAGCAGCAGCCGTGACGCGACCACGACGAAATCGGCGAGGACGCTCGGATGCTTCGCCGATTCGTCCAGGGTCTTCAGGTATTCTAGAAAATCACCCGTGATCTGCGCCAGGCTGACCATCGTGATCTCCAGCTGCCGCTCTTCGATCATTTCCAGCAGCTTCTCCAGCGGCCCCGAGAACATGTCCAATTTTACGCGATATTCGTTTTCCATAAGATCACTTTCCCGTCATCGGCTGCGGCGGCACAGAAGCATTGATACCGGACGGCGCGG
>JAGWKK010000059.1 GCA_028865335.1 Patescibacteria group bacterium
ATGTCCAACGAAGAATTTTCAAAGACATTCTGGCATTAAACATTCGTTATTAATGAGTCATTATTAATTAGAAATTTCCCAAACCCTGGATCCCGGGTCAAGCTTGCCTACCGGCAGGCAGGCCCGGGATGACAGAATACTATACCATTATACCTTACTCCCTGATCACCCGGAGCACCTCGTCGATCGTAGTCAACGCAAGCTCGGCTTTCTCCAGTCCGTCTTCGAACATCATCTTCATCCCGCTCCGATGCGCTTCGATGCGGAACTTGGCATCATCGAACGGTTCCGTCGCGATGATCTTGCGCAAGGGATCCGTGATCCCGAGCACTTCGAAGATGCCGAACCGGCCGACGTAGCCCACGCCATTGCATGCCGCGCACCCTTTGCCGCGGTATAAGATCTTGGGCACGCTGAAGGCGCCTTCGGGAATGCCGAGCACCTTCCGCTGATTTTCGATAGTAATGGCCGTGCTCTCGTCCGTATCATAGGAATAAATGCAGGATGGGCAGATTTTCCGCACCAGACGCTGCGCGATGACGACGTTCAGGACCGAGCTTACCAAATATGCCTGCACGCCGAGGTCGAAGAGCCGCGGGATGGCGGTCGGCGCGTCGTTCGTGTGGAGCGATGAAAGCAGCAGGTGGCCGGTCAAAGCCGCTTCGACGGCAATGCCAGCGGTTTCACCGTCGCGGATTTCACCGACCATTATGATATTCGGGTCCTGGCGGAGGAGCGCCCTGAGGCCGGAAGCGAACGTGATCCCCGCCTGCGGATTGATCTGTGTCTGGTTCACGTAGCGCATATTGTATTCAATCGGGTCCTCGACCGTCGTGATGTTCACCTGCGGCCGGTTCAGGATGTTCATCAGCGCATAAAGCGTCGTCGTCTTACCGGAACCAGTAGGGCCGCAGACCAGGACCATGCCATACGCCTTCTTCAATTCGTCTGTCATCACCTGCGCCGCCTCGGCGGACAAGCCGACCTCTTCGAGCGACAGCGGCTTCTGCGTCGCCTCGAGCAAGCGCATCACCACCTTCTCGCCATAAAACGTCGGAATGACCGAAACGCGGACGTCCACCGTCTCGTTGCCGACCCTATGCCGGAAGCGGCCGTCCTGCGGTTCGAAGTGTTCGTCGATCTTGAGGCCGGACAAAAGCTTGATGCGCGCGATGATAGCCGGATGCACGGTTTTCGTCACTTCGAGAATTTCGTAGAGAATGCCGTCGATGCGGTAACGGACGAACGTGGATTCTTCGAGCACTTCGATGTGGATATCCGAAGCGCGCATAGCGATGGCGTACGACAAGATGTTGTCCACGATCCCGACGATCGGCAGCTGCGCCGCCATTTCCTTCGCGTCCTTCGCCGGATTTGCCTGCGCCTCGCGCACGTTGTCCTCGATGATCTTCTTGAAGCTCTGCTCCACCTCATAGCCGTAAACCGAATAACCCTGCCGGAGGTTTTCGGAGGTCGTAAGATACGGCTTCACGCGCGCCTTGAACCGATGGGCAAGAAATTCGATGGTTTCCAAATCCGACGGATCCACCATGGCGACATCAAGCGTGCCGTCGGTTTCCCGCCGGAAGAGAATTACTTCGCGGTCGCGGGCGATCGTTTCCGGCAGGAGCTGGAGCACTTCTTTATCAATAGTCCCTTTGCCAAGATCAATCCGATCCACGCCAAGCGTCCGCGCAATAAGGTTGTTCAAATAATCCGGCTCGGCGACCTTCTCCGAAATCAAGACATCGAGGATATTCTGATTCTTGCGCTCTGCCTCGGCGAGCAGTGCGTCAAACCTTTCGGCTCCGATGAGGCCTTCGGCGGTAAGGAGCGATTTGATGCGGGCGGGAGGTAATGGGAACTTCATAATTTCTAATATCTAATATCTAATGAATAACGAATGTCTAGTGCCCGAATGCCATTGGAAATTTTCCATTGGACATTCGTTATTAATTATTAATTAGAAATTAGACATTTCCCTATCATTCTACCACGCCAAA
>JAGWKK010000032.1 GCA_028865335.1 Patescibacteria group bacterium
TTATAATCTGATACCATAAAAATGGCAGTCGGTGAATATGCGGATGATCAAGGTTTTCCGCTACCGAACCCAGTATCCATACGTTGAGAGCATCTGTGATTACGGTTTCAGATGGAGGGCGTATGCAGACACTTCAATTAAAAATGAAGATACTTGGTATAGAGCGCCATGGCATTTTAGATGCCGAATACGATACAGCCCGGAGAGTATTCAACGGGCAGTGACAAGGACGGCATTCTATACGCAACCGCAACTCGGATGGTAACCTGTACGTGCGTTACCTGTACTGGAACGACGGCAGGTGGAACTGGAACTATAACTGGCTTGACAACGGCTGGAACGATAACAACCCTGCGGCTCTGCGCGAAATTCTCCTCATTTCCCTCCCCATTTTGCGGGAGGGTTTTGTTTGGTGAGTTGTCCATTCCAGCCGCCGAGCATCTTGCCGATTTCGTCTATTTTTATTGATAACGCAATATATTTTTTATCATCCAGCGATTTAGTTTCCCAAAGCATCATCAGGAATATCTTAAGCGTATCCGTTTTTCTTATAGCCACGCGAACATAGGGGATTTTTTCTTCTTTAATAAGAAAATTTGCTATGGCGAGCATTTCTATAATTTCAACAAAAAGAGTATCAACTTTCTGTCCTAAAGAGTGGCGATGGAGTTTGGGCAGGATTTGATAATAGCTATACCAAAGCAGATACGCATCTTTGGTTTTCTGAAGTAGCGGTAAAAGTCGGGGGGGGGCGCTTCTTGGGGCGTTTCTGTTAGAATTATCGTTATTTATCCCGTGAGAAGTTTCAGGCATAGTATTCTCCGCGCTATTGCTCATAATATATTCAGTATATAGTTATAAAAAATAATCAATTTAATTTCTTAACAGGATGAAGAGTCAATTGAGCCATAGCTTTGAAGATATCATCAGCGGAGAAAATTTGTTAGAGGCATGGAAGGAATTTGTAAACGGCAAGCGGAAGAAAAAGGATGTCCAGGAATTCTCTTTCCGCCTGATGGATCGTATCTTATCGCTTCACGACAATCTTCGCAATCACAGGTATATTCACGGCGGTTATCGGGCATTCGCTATCTGCGATCCGAAGCCGCGTAATATCCATAAAGCCATTGTTCGCGATCGGCTCCTTCATCATGCTATCCATCGCAAGCTCTATCCGTTTTTTGACCGGATCTTTATCGCCGATTCCTATTCCTGCCGGATAGGCAAAGGAACGCACCGGGCGATCAACCGATTCCGCTCATTTTCCCGCAAGGCCGGGAAAAACAACACGAAAACCTGCTGGGTGCTCAAATGCGATATCAAAAAATTCTTCGCGAATATTGACCATGGTATCTTAAAAAAGATTCTGGCAAATTATATTCCGGATAAGGATATTCTATGGCTATTGAGCAGGGTGATTGATAGTTTTGAAGTCGGGTCGGGGATTGGTTTGCCGCTGGGCAATCTTACCTCCCAGCTTTTCGCGAATATCTATATGAATGAGTTTGACCGATTTATGAAGCATAAACTCAAGGTCAGGTACTATATACGATATGCCGATGATTTTGTGATCTTTTCGGAAGATCGGGCGTGGCTTGAAAGCCGGCGTTCGCTGATCGGAGAATTTTTGCAAAACAGATTGAGGTTGGAATTGCATCCGAATAAGGTTTTCATCAAAACCCTCGCCTCCGGAGTTGATTTTCTGGGATGGGTGCATTTTCCGGATCATCGGGTATTGCGGACAACGACGAAGCGCCGGATGATGAAAAGGATTGCGGCGCATCCTACCGAAGGAACCTTCAATTCTTATCGGGGTTTGCTGGGACATGGGAATACATATAAGTTTAAGAAATTAATCGGTTAAAGTATGGTATACTTCAGTTATGAAACTCAGCAAGCGGAATCAACTCAAATACAAGATCTGCATTTCCGGTGCGGCGGATACCGGCCATTGCGCGGCCGATGCGCCGCAGAAAGCGGAAGAGCTCGGACGCGAGATCGCGCGGCGCGGCATGGTCCTGGTGACCGGCGCGACGGTGGGTATCCCGTATTGGGCGGCGAAAGGAGCGAAGGAAGAAGGCGGCATGGTGATCGGCCTTTCACCGGCGGCATCGGAGGCGGCGCACGTGAAGACCTACAAGCTGCCGACCGACTATCACGACATCATCGTCTACACCGGATTTGAATATTCCGGCCGGAACCTGCTGCTGACCCGCTCGGCGGATGCGATCATCAATGTCTGCGGCCGCATGGGGACGCTGAATGAATTCACGATCGCGTTTGAAGACCAGAAGCCGATCGGCGTGCTGGAAGGGACGGGCGGAACAGCGGATGAATTGCGCGGAATCATCGGCAAGATGCATCGCGGTCCCGGAAAGGTCGTCTTTTCGAAGGACATCAAGGAACTGCTGGACAAAGTGGTCGCCGAAATAGAGATGGAGAAGAAGAACAAGGACGGAAACCGGTACGTCCGCGGGTAGCAGCGATAAGGCATGAGTCACCCGTCATGCAAGGGAATCCAAAAGGGTGATAATGCCATTTCTTTATTTAATGACTGATGACTGGTAACTAATGACTTATCTATGTTGAAGGACATTCTCAAATCGCTCGGGCTCGCGAAAAAGACGAAACGGACTGACAAGCCGGTGGGGGAGGTGACGCATTATTACGGCAATCTGGGCGTCGCCATCATGAAATTCAACAAGGAGATCGCGGTGGGTGCGCGCGTGGCGGTGCAGGGCGCGACGACCGATTTCGAACTGGACATCGCTTCCCTGCAGCTGGATCATAAGGCCGTGGCGAAAGCGCCGAAGGGCAAGGAGGTCGGCGTGAAGGTGAAGAAGAAAGTGCGCGAAGGCGACCGGGTGTATTTGAATACATAGGACATGCTCAGCACGATTTTTGACGCGCAGAACCTGATGATGATGGGCCAGCTGACACTCGCGGTCATTTTGGGCGCGTCCATCGGCATCGAACGCGAAGTCGCCCATAAATTCGCCGGCATGCGGACCTACGCGCTGGTGACGCTCGGTTCCACGCTGTTCACGACCGCATCGCGCGGAGCGACGGGAATCGTGGTGGACCTGCACGTTGCGGCGCAGATCGTCACCGGCATCGGTTTTCTCGGCGCCGGCATCATCTTTTTCAATGAGAAGAAAGTACAGGGACTCACGACCGCGGCCGGCATCTGGGTGGCGGCGGCGATCGGCATGGCGATCGGATTCGGATTCTACGGCGTCGCGATTTTCGCGACATTGCTGACGATCCTGGTGTTCATATTCCTCCTGCCGGTTGAAAAGAGATTCCTGAAGAAGTTTTCCGAATCGGAACCGTCCGATGAATAGATTTCTGCAGAATATCTTCCAACCCGCGAGCATTCTTACCGGAACCATCATCGGCGCCGGTGTTTTTTCGCTCCCGCTGGTTTTCGTCCGGGTGGGACTGGCGACCGGCCTGATATACCTGGCGCTGTTCGGGGCATTGTTCATCGTGCTCTATCTGCTGTATGCCGACGTGATCGTGCGGACGCCGGGCGAGCACCGGTTCGTCGGATACGCGAAATTGTATCTCGGGAAGCCGGGGTTCGCGGCCGCGCTCGTGATCGGCCTGGTGGAGCTGCTGGTCGTGCTGGCGATCTACCTGATTCTCGCGCCGAGTTTCCTGAAACTGGTTTTCGGCGGGTCTGCCGGAACGGATATGCTGGTGTTCTGGGCTCTGGGATCGGCTTCGGTCGCGATGAGCAACAAACGGATGGGATTCCTGGAATTCGTGATCGTGAACGGCATCGCGCTCATCATCGCGCTTATCTTCCTGTTCGGATTCGGGCCGTTTCTGGCGAATCCGATCAGGTTCGGTTTTCCGGATCTGACGAAGTTCTCGGTGGCGGGGCCGATCCTTTTTTCATTGTCGGGAAGCCTGGCGATCCCCGAGATGATCGCGTATTTCCGGGAATCGAAACTGTCACCGTCCTCGTTCCCCGGCGCATTGGTGCTGGGCATGGCGATTCCCGTGGTGTGCTATGCGGCGTTCGTGATCGGCATCATCGGTCTGTCACCGGCGGTTTCCGGGGATTCGGTGACCGGACTGATGGGCAGCGTGCCGGCGGTGGCGCTGGGCGGCATCGGCATACTCGGCTTTCTGGCACTGATCAGCTCCTACGTCGTCGTCGGACTGAACGTGCGGCACATCATCGAATACGACCTCGGTTTTTCCCGGGCGCTGGGATTCGCGGCTGTCGTGGCGGTTCCGCCGGTGATCTATCTCGCGGGACTGACGAATTTCACTCAGGCGGTGTCATTCGCGGGTTCGGTGTTTCTGCCGCTGGAAAGCTTCATCATTCTCCTGGTGTGGAAGCGTATGCAGGCGACGAATCAGGAACAGCCTGTGTTTTCCGGTTGGTGGGCGCCGTACGCGGTCCCGGTCATCGCGGCCGTGTTTCTCGCGGTACTCGGATATGTCATACTATAGATATGAAAAACTCTTATCAAAAGGACTATCGGAAAGTGAAATTAGCCGAGCCGCGGAGCGAGCGGCTGAAGCTCGGGAAAGCGAAGAAGGGGCTGGTGATCTGCAGCGTGTGCAATATTTTCTTTTATCAGAAGTCGTGGCATCACGGCGCCGATGCGTTCATCGCGAAACGGGAGAATAAGGATATGCCGGTGAGTTTCACGGTGTGTCCGGCATGCCAGATGATCAAGCGGAAAGAATATATGGGGAAGGTCGTGGTGACCGGCATTCCCGCCGCCCAGAAGAGCGATCTGATGAATATGATCCGGGGATACGGCGAACGGGCATTCGACCGTGATCCGCTGGACCGGCTGATTGCGGTAAGCCAAAGCGGCGCTACGGCTACCGTGACGACGACCAAGAACCAGCTGGCGCAGAGGCTCGCGGAGAAGATCAAGGACGCGTTCAATACGGTGAAGCTCTCATTCGCGCACGGAAAAACTCCGGGCGATGCGGTGACGGTCACCGTTGCATTTTTGAAGAAATAACGTATCCTTTGAACATGCGCCCGTGGTTTCCGTCGGAGACGGATCCGCCTCCGGCGGACAATGAAGAGGTTTTTTAAAGGTACAAGTCCTCGTGGTTCAATGGATAGAATATCTCCCTCCGAAGGAGGTGATGCAGGTTCGATTCCTGCCGAGGACACATGGGTAGATTCTTGGTAAATCTTTTCGGCATAAGTTTCCTGCTCAATTTCGTCTGGGAGATTTCCCAGATGGGGTTGTATGCAATGAGCGGAATGGGCATCCGGTCCGATTACGGGCAGTTTTTGGCGATCCATTGGCAGGTGTCTTTGAAGGACGCGCTGATGGTGGTGGCGATGTATGCGATTGTCGCGATACTGATGCGGCGATGGGATTGGGCGGCTGATGTTCATTATGGATGGGCGATAT
This sequence comes from Patescibacteria group bacterium, assembly GCA_028865335.1. Classification (GTDB taxonomy): domain Bacteria; phylum Patescibacteriota; class Minisyncoccia; order UBA6257; family 02-FULL-45-10c; genus REEB48. Next base: position 5,400 of record JAGWKK010000032.1, read on the forward strand.
TCGTGGTCGGATTAGTGTCGTGGCAGACGGCGATTGAATGCTATTCGGTGTATGTCGCAGGCCGCTGGGCATATGCTCCGGCGATGCCGCTGCTATTCGGCATCGGCTTCGCGCCGCTCGCGCAAATGGCGCTGCTTCCGCTGATCGCGCTTCTCTGGGCACGCTTGAGTTTGAGGAAATAACTTGCTACCCTGGGGATAGTTTCGTTCACAACCAAAGAGGAGAAATGGTAAAAATCCTTCCTCGCTGTCTCTTCTGGATGACGTTTCTTTTCGGCGCCGCATTGAGCTATGTGGTTTTCGTCAGGTTGTGGTTCATGTTCTTCCCGCTGTGGTATTTTCCGAAGCCGACGGAGATGAATGTCCCGCTCCCGGAGTACGATATGCGTGCCTTCGGCGCCCCCGTTCGTGCGGGTTTCGCGAAGCGCGATATTACGCCGACGGGGATTCCCTGGCTCGGCGGATACATGCCGCCGCACCCCGCATTCATTGTGCGTGACCGCCTGTGGGTCAAGAGCATGGTGCTGGAGGACGCCCGCGGTTCCCGCGTGGTGCTCGTGTCTTGCGATCTGGTCGGTATGTTGCCGACGGATGTCGATGCGATTCGTGCGCAGATCCATGGGGTTCCGCGCGATCATATCTTCATCATGGCGACGCATACCCATTCCGGTCCCGACACCATCGGTTTCTGGCTGGGGCGCCGCGAGAAATACATGCGGTTCCTGCGTTCGCAGATCGTTGACGCGATCAATGCGTCTCTGCGGGATCTGGGTCCTGCGGCGATCCGGTACGGTCAAGGCGATTATGCCGGACATACCGTCGGGAGTGACGACAATCCTCCCGACACGGAAGTGTCGGTGATCCAGGTGCTTCGCGCGCCGGGCGATCCGGTACAGCTGGTGACGCTGGTGAACTGGGCATGCCATCCCGATATCGTGGAGGGATTCGCGGTTTCGGCCGACTTCCCGCATTTTCTTGCCGAGCGTCTGCGCCGGCGGATCGGCGGCGAGACGATGTATGTCCAAGGAGCGATCGGTGCGGTGCAACCGAGAAGCGACAACGATGACAAGGACACTCAGGAATATCTCGTGAAAACGCTGGGGGAGAATCTGGGCGATCGCGTGGTGGAAATCATGCGTCATCCGCTTCCGATGCGCGATGTCAGAATCGACGCGCAGACGACGACGGTCGTTGCTCCGTTCGAAAATAAGCGCGATATCGCATTCGCGCTCAAGTATCATATGGTGGCGAATCTGCTCGATGACCATGGCGATATCGTCACGCAGGTCGGCAAGATCACACTGGGACCGCTGACGATTCTGACGGCTCCGGGCGAGGTGTTTCCGAAAATCTGGTGGCGGCTGAAGAAAGGGCGTAAGCACTTGCTGATGTTCGGGCTCGCGAATGCCGAATTCGGCTATATCCTGCTTCCCGAGGACTTCGGCTATGACGGCAAACACGGATACAACTCCAGTGTTTCCATCGGCCCGACGTTCGGCCAGCGGATCTACGAAGGATTGAAACGATTGGAAGGAGAATAGGCTTCAGGCCCGCATGCGCGGGCCTTTTACTTGCATAAATAAGCCGCGTATCGTACGCTGACGCTAGTACGTCAGTGGAGGTGCCTGATGGAGCGTCGGAAAAGGAGAACAAAGCGCCAGTTGATGGATGACGCCTTTCTCGAATGGATGGTGCTGCGCGGAGGGGATTTCGAAAAGTACATGATTCACTTCGGGGCGAAGGGCGGGTTGACGATTTCGGGTACGGATGAGGCGACGGCTCGGAAGATCCGGAACGAGATCCTCTATATCCGGTGGTGTCTTGAAAAGAATCAGGTGATATGGGAAAAGCGGGTGATTGAAGCGGGGAAGCTCGGCGGCTGAGAAGCCGCTTTTTTATTAGGCCGAACTCGCAGTATAATAAGGACATATCCCATGCAATACCTGAATGTCTCGATTATCTATCTGTTCGCCCGCCTCATGCAGCGCGGCGCTGATTTCGTGGTCCATTGGTACCGCGATGCTTTTTTCCGGTTCGTCGATTGGACGCTGAGCACTCTGGAACGCCTCGATCGCCGGTTCGCGGTCCGGATAACGGCGAAGAATTGGCTTCAGCCGCTGTATCAGGATTACACCCTGATCGGTTACGTGTGGGGCTTCATCTTCCGGACCGGAAGAATCGCCATCGGCTTGGTCGTCTATCTCGCGGTGGTCCTGGTCGCTCTGGCGGGGTTCATCGCCTGGGCGCTCTTTCCGCTCTATTGCCTCTATAGGATTTTCCATCTTCCATGACCACCGATTCCTCAAAAGCCGCTTTCTTTTTCTATGATCCGCGGCTCCAGATGACGCACGCGGGCCGGTTGCTGGTGCGCGTCGTGTTCTACGCGATGTACGGCATCCTTATCGCGGCGGCGATCACATTCCTGCTGTCCGACATCCAGCGTATTTTCTGGACCGGCGTCCTTCTGGTCGCGGTGCTAGCGGACCGGCTTGTCCACTCGGGACAGGCGGATCGGCCTCTTGCGTCGGCGACCGGGGACCGGATCAATCTCGCGCAATACACTTCGCCCGCAACCTTCGCGCTGTTCGAGTTCGCATATGAACGCGCGCTTCTGATCGGCGGAAACTTCTACCTCTTCCTTTTGAAGAGATTGCTGGACCGGAAAGACATCGCCGACGGGCTGCTCCGGATGGATCTGAACATCAAGGATGTCCGCACGAAAGTGGAAGAGCTGCTGCAGGAGAGCCTCCGGGATCCGAAATACCAGGCCGTCGAGCCGGATCGGACCCAGCGGCTTCTTGCCGAGATAGAAAAGATTTCCGGACTTGCATCCCGCCAGGCGGCGTTGGCGCAGGACCGGTTCATCGAGCCGAAGGACATATTCGCGGCTTTGAGTTACTGCGAAAGCAGCGCCGTGCTGCGGGTGCTCCAGCTGTTCAATATCGATCCGGGCGATCTGCAGAATGCCCTGATCTTCGCGGGATACAAGAAATCATTCGGATGGCTGCGCCGGCTTCCGTCATCGCTCGGCGGCTTCGTCTATCGTCCCTACAACATCCGCCACCGGATCATGAACCGCGCCTGGAGCGCGCGTCCGACGCCGACGCTGGACCAATACAGCGAAGATCTGACCGATTACGCCCGGATGGAACAAGTCGGCTTCCTGATCGGCCATCACAAGGAATATGACCGCATGGTGGACATCCTGTCCCGTCCGACCAAGCCGAATGTGATGCTGATCGGCGAACCGGGTGCGGGGAAAGAGACGCTCGTTGACCACCTGGCGTATCAGATCACCAAAGACGCGGTGCCGCCGGAATTGTTCGATAAACGGCTGGTATTGCTGCGGGTGGGGACGCTAATGGCCGGGGCGACTGAGTCCGGAGCGGTCCAGGCGCGCGTGGCGAAAATCATCGAAGAGATCGTCCAGGCGGGAAATATCATCCTGTACATTCCCGATATCCATAACCTGATCAAGACCTCGGGGCGGGCCGGCATGAACGCCGCCGATGCATTTCTGCCGGCGTTTTCTTCCAGCGCTTTTTCGGTGATCGGTTCCACGTATCCGAAGGAATACAAGCAGACCGTCGAGCAGCAGACGGATTTCGCCAAGGTGTTCGAGGATGTTCCCGTGGATGAGATTTCATTGGATGATGCCACGAAGATCATCGTCTATGAGGCGTTGATCCTGGAGCGGCAATACGGGATCACGATCACGTTCGGCGCCGTGAAGCAGTCGGTCGCGCTCGCATCGAAATATTTCCGCGACAAATTGCTTCCGTCCAGCGCTGAAGACCTCCTGAAGGAGGCGCTGGCGGACGCGAAGGATAAGAGCGACAAGATCCTCAATTTCGACGGCGTGACGGATATCGCCCAGCGCCGCATCAACATCCCGCTGCGGCAGGCGAAGGAAGGTGAAGCGGAGAAGCTGCTGCATATGGAGGATCTCATCCATCAGCGGCTGGTGGACCAGGAAGAGGCGGTCAAGGCGGTATCGCAGGCGCTCAGGGAATACCGCAGCGGTCTTTCGCGCAAAGGCGGACCGATCGCCACGTTTCTGTTCGTCGGACCGACCGGCGTCGGGAAAACGGAACTGTCCAAGATTCTCGCCGACATCCAGTTCGGATCCGAAGACGCCATGGTGCGTTTCGACATGTCCGAATACCAGGACAAGCAGAGCATCTTCCGTTTCATCGGATCTCCGGACGGGGCGGTGAGCGGAGCGCTGACCGAGGCGGTGCTGCGGCGGCCGTACAGCCTGGTGCTGCTCGATGAATTTGAAAAGGCGCATCCGGATATCCTGAACCTGTTCCTGCCGGTATTCGATGACGGCCGGTTGGCCGACAACATGGGGGCGGTGGTTGATTTCAAGAACACCATCATCATCGCGACCAGCAACGCGAGTTCGAATTACATCAAGGAATCGCTGGAAGCCGGGCATTCCATGGAGGAGGTGAGCGAAGAGGTGAAGAAAAAGCTGACGGATTATTTCCGGCCCGAACTCATCAACCGCTTTTCCGGCATCATCGTGTTCAAGAGTCTGTCGCATGACGATACGGTCGCGATCGCGCGCATCTTGCTGGCCGATCTGAGCGATGACGTCAACGAAGGCCAGGGCATCCGGCTTGATTTCAGCGATGCGGCGATGACGCAGATCGCGGCATGGGGATATGATCCGGTGTTCGGCGCCCGTCCTCTGCGCGAAGTCATTTCCAATAAGGTTCGCGGCGTGCTTGCGGAAAAGATACTGAAGGGCGAAATCAAGCGCGGCGGCAATGTCCGCGTCGATCTTGCGGGAGACGAACTCGCTTTCACCTATGCAGACTAATTTTCTCGCCCGATTCGTTCCGAATATCAATCGGATCATCACCTTTTTCATCATCTGCGATCTCTGGCTCTGGTCGGGGTGGGGCCTGATCGACCCGCTGTTTTCGGTTTTCGTGATCAGGAATATCGCGGGCGCGACGATCTTTTCCATAGGTTTTCTCGCCACGATTTACTGGATAA
>JAGWKK010000033.1 GCA_028865335.1 Patescibacteria group bacterium
CCAAGTCGATTCCGATTTTTCGTGTAAACATTTTTTGAGTAATGAGTAATAAGTAATGAGTCATCAGGAAACCCTCGTGATGCCGGCGCCCAGTTTCTTCAAGCGTTCATCAAGCTGTTCGTAGCCCCGGTCGATCTGTTCGATATTCCCCAGCTCAGTCGTGCCTTCCGCGGTCAACGCCGCGATGATCAGCGTCGCGCCGGCACGGAGATCCAGACTTTCGATGTGGGCGCCGTGTAATACGGACGGCCCGTGGATGATCGCGCGATGCGGATCGAGGATCGCGGCATCGGCTCCCATCTTCCTCAGCTCTTCAATGTATTTTAACCTCCCTTCATACATGGTGTCAAAGATGAGCGACGCTCCTTCGGCCTGTGTCGCGAGAACGCCGAACGGCGCCTGAAGGTCGGTCGGCAGTCCGGGATACGGCATCGTCTGCACGCGCGTCGCGCGCAGTTTGGATTTCGCGCCGAAAACTTCCAGCGTCCGGCCGTGCAGCGTGAATGAAACGCCGAATTCTTTCAGTTTCCGCAGCGGCGCTTCCAGAAAGGCGGCGTCCACGCCGGTGATGAAAAGATTGCTGCGTGTCGCGGCGGCCAGGGCGGCGAATGTCCCCGCCTCGATCGGATCGTTCATGATCGTATATTCCACCGGACCCGCCGGTTCCCGCGCAGCCGGCTTCGTTTCAAAGCTGTGCGCCTCGGTCGTTATGATATCCGCCCCGGCTTTCCGCAGAAAACCGGCAAGATCCTGCACATGCGGCTCAATCGCCGCAAGCCGGATCCGGACCGGATATTTTGTCCCGAAGGAAAGAAGATTTTCCGTCGCGGTAACGCTGAATTCCTTCAATACCGCCTCTCCGCCGCAGCGCGGTGAGGTTGCCATGCGATATCGCCCCTTCTGTTCATCGAACGTCACCGCGACGCCCGCATCCGCGAACGCCTCGATGTGCGTATCAATCGGCCGGCTTCCGATTTTGCATCCGCCCGGCGTCACGAATTCCACTTCGCCGAAGCGCGCAAGGAGCGGACCGATCAGCAGGATGGAGGAACGGATCTGCGCGACGGAATCGCTGTCCAGCGGCTGCAACTCCAACTTGCTGTTGTCGATCTCCAGCTTGTGATCGCCAAGCCATTTCTGGCGCGAGCCCATGGACGCAAGGATATCCAGCAGCTTGAGGACATCGGTGATCTTCGGGACATTATCCAATATGCAGGGAACCGAAAAAAGCGCCGTCGCCGCGATGATCGGCGTCGCCGCATTCTTGAATCCGCGCGTCTCGATGGTTCCGCCGAGCGCTTTTCCTCCGGTGATGATGAATTTCATACTCCTTAATCGCCTGCTCTTTTTCAGCTTTTTACTTTTAACTTTCCGTTTTCTGCGATACCATAATAATACCCTAATTTCCTATGACCCGAAACAAGCGCCGCATCCTTTTCTATCTGTTTACGCTCATTTTCGTCCTGATCACCGTATCGGCTCTTTTTTATTCCAACGGCTGGCGCTTTGACTGGGAAACAATCACCATCAACCAGCTCGGCGGGATCTATTTCGCCAAAATCCCCGACGGGGCGACGCTCACCATCGACAAAGTGGATCTCTCCTTCAATCCGAACTTCTTCCGGTCCAGCATCGTGATCGCCAATCTGTTCCCGAAAACCTACACCGCCCATGTCGTCAAGGACGGCTATCAGTCATGGACGAAGGAAATCAACGTGGAGCCGGCGCTCGTGACCGAAGTGACGCCGGTCGTGCTTCTTCCCCAGCAGCCGGACCTGAGCGCGCCGGTCGCGGAAAAGATCTCCGATTTCTGGACCGGACCCGGAAATACGCTTATCACCCTGAAGAACGGCAAGCTTTCTTTCGGAACCCACACGTTGCCCGGATCATCAGTGGTCGCATGGTCAACAGACGGAAGCGCCGTACTGACGGAACAGAAGAACACCTACTACCTGGTCCATCTCAACAACAGCACCAGCGCATTGAACGTCACGCTTCTTTTCGCTAACCTGCAGAAAACCCTGCCGGCAGCCCGGCGCGCGGATATCCGGTCCATCCGCTTCCAGCCCGGATCCGCCACCGCGCTTATCGCCCGGACCTCCGGCGGACTTTACCAAGTTGATACCAAGGCGCTCGCCCTTGTCACAATCTCCGGCTCCCCGGTCCGCGCTTTTGATGTCTCGCCGAATGAAGTATTGTATGCGACCGCCACCAGTTCACTGATGAGTTATTCATTCGGAACGCAGCAGGAAACGGCGGTTGCGGCATCCACGACGCCGGCGGATATCACCGCGCTCACGTTCAATGACTCCGGCGATTTCTTCACCGCGCAGAACGGCGCCGGAAAACTGGTCCTGGTCAACCGCCAAACACTCGCGGGATTCGTTGTCGCCCAGAACGCCCGGACGGCACTCTTCGCGCCGAAACAGATGAAGCTCGCTTTCACCACAGCCAACCAGGAACTGGTCATCTATACCTATGGAAAGAACGACGACCTGTTGGATACGCCGAAAACGGAAGTCCTCCGCATCAGCGGCGAAGACGAACAGCTCCTGGCGTGGGATCAGAGCGGTTCCCATCTTTTCATGCAGTATCCCGACGCGCTCTATCTGCTCGAAGGGGACAACATGCCGCCAATCAATCTCCAGTCGGTCGCCGATCACGTCCAGAAATACCTGTATGATACTTCATCCGGCACGCTTTCCTTCCTCCGCGCCAACTCGCTTTATCAGACGGTGATTCAATAACGGATAAAAAAATAGGGGTCTGGCTGTTTCCACAGCCAGACCCCATGTGAGTCTGATCTATTTTCCGGTCAAGACATCCATGACGTCGCTTTGTTCACGAAGCCAATAGGTCCTTATCTCCCGCCCGCCTGCCTGATTCGTTGACTTGTCCCAACGAAGAGCGTAGCCCTGATGCACCAGCGCCATGATTGCGGACTTGGCGTCGTCGGAAGAATAACCCTTGGACGACCATTCCATGCGCATCTCCTCCCACACCGCGTTCAGGATCTTCATGAAACGCGCTTCCGACATCCGAAGGAGGAACGAGTGCATCTTCACGGCAACCTCGGCGATGAACTTGACGTTCTGATTCCGGCGATCCGCCCTCTTGCTGAGCCGGATCTCCGTCACCAATCCCTTGAATTCCTCGCTCAAAGGATTCTGCGCGGTCACATTGATCCGCTCGTCGGCGCGCGCCAACAGCGACTCATTGAAGACGCCGGCGGCTTCCAATAGCATGACTTCCTTTCCGTGCTCCTTGGCCGATCGGATGGCCGATTGGAATTCCGGCCCTCCGTCCGCGGTGCCGAGTACGATCCGGCCGATCGCATCGGATCGCGACCAGAGCGAGATGTCGTCCCGCATTCTGCGGTCGACCTCGCCCGGCAGACTCTCGGTCTTGATGTACCTGACCTCGGCTCTTCCGGAGGCATACAACTCCCGCAGCTCCTTGAAGTGCCGCAGCTCAGTCTTTTCCGAGATGTAGATGAAGACACGCGCCGGATTGCAGCCGAGCCTCTTCGACAGGCGGTCGAGGATCTCTCCCAGGCGGAATGAAATGCCGCTCAGTTTTGCCCGGATGAACTCGTTCTCATCCAGGAAAACGAGCGTTTCCTTCGCCGGTGCCGCCTTCGTAACCGGAACCTTCTTCGAGCCCGGCTTGGGTCCGCGCTTGCCCATCGGCACCGACGCATCCTCTTTCAGGAGCTCGATGCTGTAGATGCACCGCGACCGGAAATGCCCGGCAAGCCCTTCGCCGAGATTCCTCCTGATGAGCCCGAGTTCCTCGAGCTTCTTCAGGGAAGAATGGATCGTCGAAACGCTGAAGTGCTCCCGCAGCTTCGCCATCGGAGACACGACGTCCAGCTTCCCCCATGAGTTCTTCGTCTGCAATGCTTTGAGCAGATAGAACACCTGCTCGGCCTTCGCAGGATGCTTCCCGGAATCCAGGGCATCCAGTACCGCTTCGGCAACGACCGCATTCGGAGCCATCGCTCCTCCTCTGATTTGATTTTTTATTCAATGTACGACGATGTATATCGTATCATACTATCGGATATATGTCAACGTCCACAAAAACTCCCGCAGTGTGCGGGAGTTTTTTGTACGCCTTCCTTAGCGCTTCGCCCATTGCGGGGCGCGGCGAGCTTTGCGCAAGCCGTATTTCTTGCGTTCCACCATGCGGGAATCGCGGGTCAGGAGATTCTCTTTCCGCAGCGCCTTCCGCAATTCTCCGTCAAACAGCGTCAATGCGCGCGCGATACCGAGGGAAACCGCTTCAGCCTGGCCGCGGAGACCGCCGCCATTCACTTTCGCCGTGACTCCCAACGAACCCTCCACGCTCATGGCGACCAGCGGACGCAATACCGTCTGCTGCAATTCCGCTTCCGGGAAATACTGTTTCAGATCCATGCCGTTCACCGTGACGCCGGAGCTCTTGGCAAAAAGACGCACGCGGGACACCGCGGTCTTGCGTCCTCCGCGGGCTTCAAAGTACCGGCCTTCGTGCTTCGGAGCCGCTTTGGCTGCCGGGGCCTTCTTTTCTTTTTTTGATTCTGTTTTCGTTGTTTTAGGAGGCATATTATTGGATCGTTAATCGCAGCATGCGTTTCTTACGGAGCGTGTTCTTCGGAAGCATGCGCTCAACCGCATGGCGCAGAACCTTTTTCGGATCTTCCGCCATCAATTGCTCGTAGGTCTTCGAATGCAGATGGCCCATATAGCCCGTGTGCCGGTAGTAGCGTTTCTGCGTCGCCTTATTGCCCGTTACCGTCATGTCCTTCACGTTCGTGACGACGACGGAATCCGCTCCGGCAAGACGCGGATTGTAGTATGCCGATTTCTTGCCCTGCAAAATACCCGCGATTTCGGATGCGAGGCGGCCCAAGGTTTTGTTTTTTGCGTCAATCGTATATTCCATAGTATTAGACAAATTCAATGATGGACTGCTTCGCCGCATCGCGCTTCCGGCGGTTCGCCATCTTGGTGATGCGCAGATATCCTCCCGCGCGCTCCTGATAGCGCGGAGCGATTTCGTAGTACAGCTTCATCGCCGAGGATTTCGGCAGGCGGGAAAGCAACAGGCGCAGGCTTGCCAGATTCTGCTTCTTGGCGAGCGTCACCAGCTTCTCCACGCGCACACGAATTTCCCGCGCCCGAGCATCGGTCGTCTGCATCTTCTCCTTCATGATCAAATTGTTGGCGAGAGTCTTCAGGAACGACTTGCGCGGTCCCCGGAGCTTTCGGAATTTTCGTGGCATCATACTCCTTTATTTCTTCGTTTTTTTAGTTACTTTCTTTTTCGCCGCTTTCTCTTCCGCGGCCGGCATCTCCTCGACTTCCTTCACTTCGATCTGGGAGACGCGGTCAAAGTGATCCTTCAGGATGTTGCTCGCTTTGTGCAGCGCAGCCGACGGCGTGATACTGCCGTCAGTCGTGACGGAAATGACCAGCTTGTTATAGTCGGTCCGGTCGCCCACGCGCATGTTTTCAACGGAGAAGTTCGCTTTCACCACCGGCGAGAACGCCGCGTCAAGCGCGATCGTTCCGATCGGGAGTTTTTCCGACTTCTGGGATTCCAACGGAACGAAGCCGAGGCCGCGCTCCACCGTGAGTTCCATATCAAGCTCAGCCGACTTGCTGGTAAGCGTCGCGATCGGAGCATCCGGCGACACCACCTCCACTTCGGCATTCATTTCGATATCCGATGCCATCACCATCTTCTCCCCCTTCACGTGCAGGTGCAACACCTGCGGTTCGTCCGTATGGACGCGGAAGCGGACTTTCTTGAGATTCAGACCGATTTCCACCAGGTCCTCGGCAACATCCGGAATCGTGGAGAACTGATGGCCGACTCCCTTTACTTTGAACTGGGTGACCGCTGCGCCCGGCAGGGACGAAAAGAGCACGCGGCGCAATGCGTTGCCCATCGTTACGCCGTACCCGCGATACAGACCCTCCACCTCGAACACACCCTCCGTATTGGTCTCGGAGACTTTCTTAATGGTAACCGCCTCACTTAAATATGCGAATTGCATATGATGTATACAGTTCCCTCTTATGACTTACAGCGGCACGACATACCAATATATCGTATACGCCAGTTATCTGAAGGAGACTGCGATTAATTAGTAATTATTTTGAATAGTAATCAATGACCAAGTTGACGTCAAACGGAACTTCCTGATCTTTCGGAAGGGATACGACCTCGCCTTCCAGCTTCTCCCGATCGAGACGAAGCCATGCCGGAGTTTCATATTTCTTGAGCGATTCGGACAGTTCCTTGAACGCGGCGTCATTGCGGGACTGCGGGCGGACGGAGAGCTTGTCTCCCACGTGCACTTCATAGGAAGGGATCGTGTGCTTCCGGCCGTTCAGCATGATATGTCCGTGACTGATGAACTGGCGGGCGACCGCGCGGGACGGCGCGAGACCCATCCGGAATACCGCGTTATCGATGCGGCGCTCCAGAAGCTGGACGAACAGGTTCGCGGTGTTACCCGGGTTCTTGGAAGCGGTCCGGAACAGGCGGGCCAGGCTGGATTCGCGCAGACCGTAGCTGACGCGCACTTTCTGCTTTTCATTCAGAAGCTGCCCGTAATCGGACACCGAGTGACGCGCCTGGCCGTGCTGGCCCGGGCGGTATCCCTTGCGCGTATGGACGCACTTCGGAGAATTGCAACGATGCGCCTTCAGGAAAAGGTTCGCACCCAACGATCGTTCTTTTTTTTCTTTGGTATTGAACATAATTGATTGGATAGTTCGCCTATACTCTGCGCACTTTCGGACGGCGCGGACCGTTATGCGGAATCGGGGTCATGTCGCGGATCGTCGCGATCGCGAAACCCTGGTTCGCCAGCGAACGGATCGCCGAGTCGCGGCCGCTGCCGACGCCGCTCACGAAGACATCCACATTCGCCAAGCCCGTCTTCTTCAGCTTCTCCGCGATCGCCGCAACCACCTTGGAAGCCGCGAACGGAGTCGCCTTTTTCGGACCGGAAAAACCGAGCGAGCCGGCGGATGCCCACGCAATCGCGTTGCCTGCCGCGTCAGTCACGGTGATGATCGTGTTATTGAAGGAAGCCTTGATGTATACCGCGCCTTTGACGACGTGTTTACCCGAAGTCCTTCCGCCGGCTTTCGCCGCGGCGGCTTCGACTTTCTCGGACTCCTTGATGGCTTCTTCGCCTGTTTGTTTTAATACTTTTTTCTTTCCCATATCGTTGCGAGATTACTTGAGTTCAGTCTTACGCTTACCGCTGCCCGCCGTCTTACGGACATTGCCGCGCACCGTACGCGAGTTGGTCTTCGTGCGCTGGCCTCGGACCGGCAGCCGGCGCATGTGGCGGATGCCACGGTATGCCTGCAGATCCTTCAAAAGGGCGATATTCTGCTTGACGATCTGGCGCAGCTCGCCTTCCACCTTGTAGTTCTTTTCAATGTATTCCTTGATGCGGTTCACTTCATCCGGCGTCAGATCCTTGGTCCGCTTGTGCGGATCGATCTTCGTCGCCGCGAGAATGTCGCGCGCAGCCGTCGGACCCACGCCGTACAGATAGCGGAGCGAAACGGCGACGATCTTATTGTCTGGCAAATTGATACCGATAATACGCATGGAAGTGATTAGCCCTGGCGCTGTTTATGTTTCTTAATTTTGCATACGATAAAAACGCGGTTCTTCCGACGAACCACTTTGCAATCCTTGCACACTATTTTTACGGATGATCGTACTTTCATAGATTCATTAGAGACGTCGAACGATGCGGCCACGATGCTCGTCATACGGAGTCACCTCCACGATGACGCGGTCACCGGGAAGGATCTTGATATAATACATGCGCATTTTGCCGGACAGATGACCCAGAATTTCCTTGCCGTCTTTCGTCTTGAGACGAAACGAACCGGCCGGAAGGGCCTCGTCGACAACCGCTTCAAGTTTTATATTCCCCTTTTCCGGATTATTCGTGGTAGCCACTAATAGGACAGTCAATAATCAATGTTTAAGAGTATATCATAAATGCTCCGAATTAGTCAATACGCCAGTTTTCCCCATACAAAAACCGCTCACGGGGAGCGGTCCGTGGTGATCCGCAAGGGATAACCGGTGCCGAAATTCTTTGCTTTGAGCCATGAAGGCATCCGATAACAAAGACCGAAGCGATAATCGGGATTGTCGTCTCTCCAACCGGAAACAGACAAAAGCGTAACGACAAGGCCGACCGGACCCATCACAAGAAACATCCAACATATTGCCTCATCAGCGAAATAGGAGCCGCGGTATCCCAGCATCATCACATGCGACTTGACATAGTGCTTTGTGATGCCGTAGGGCAGCAAGCCAAGACTAAACCAGACTATTATGAGCGCCATCGCAACCTCCCGAATCAGAGCGCTGCATCCAGTTTATCAGGAAAAGGAAAATTGTAAATTAAAAAACCGGTCGCCGACGGCGACCGGTTTTTTAATTCACCGTCACGGTAATCTTATTCAAATCATCCGGAACCGATTTCACCCAGAAAGGCCAGAGCGAGACCGTCGCGCTTTCGAGTCCCGGAAGCGAGAAGATCATCGTCTTCAATTCGGTCTCCGACTTCCCTACCATACTGTCCTTCACCGCATTCGCGTCGATCTTCCGCGCGAGCGTCGCCTGATAATTCACCGGGAACGCAAGGGTGCCTTTGTCGAAGTTCGGCGTCGTTGTTCCGTAGCCGAGCGTGAAATCTTTCAGCTCATAGGTATCGCCGTTATCCGCGATCGCCCGCTGCGAAAGCAGATCCTGCACATCGGATTCCTTGAACGCGATGATGGTCGCCTGCGCGGTCGTCACCACGCCGAACTGGCCGCTGGAATCGGCTTCGCTGTCGGCTTTCTGGCTGATCACCTTGAACATCCTGCTGCCGTCCAGAATCTTGAAATCCTTCGGCACCTGCAGCAGCAACTTCGCGCTCAGCGAACTCTCCAGCGACGTCGCCGCGGCGACTTCGGCCTTCGCGATATCATCCGCCGTCGGGTACGCCACGTCGCCGATGAATCCGCCGGCCATGTTGCCGGTTGATTCGCCATAGAACGATTCATACTTCGGCGTCCCCTTGAAACCAGGAATCGTGAAGAGCTTCACCGGACCGATGTTGTAATCGGGACCCGCGGCATCGGCGGTGACCGATGCATCGATGCTGGATGCGACGATCTTTCCGTTCGTGATGGTCGCGCCCGGAACCGTGATGCTTTTATCGAGCCGGTAGATCTTCCCGTCAGGAGTCATGAACCGCGTATTCATCACCAGCTGCTGCGGATCGGAACTGTAGCTGTTGTAGATCGTGATCGTTCCCGTCGCGCTCTTCGTCACGTGCTTCGTTCCGGTCGCCGCGAATTTCTGGACGTCATTGCCCGTCGTCGACTGCCCGAATACCTGCGCCGGAACCGTCATCGCTTTTATGTCCATCGTCGCCGCTTTGCTCGCCGTCACCGCAGAGGTGTAGGACCATTGCTTCTTGATGGCGACGATCTTCACATCCGCACGCGGAAGCACCTTCACCGCCGCATATGCCATGCCGCCCAGAACCGCCACGCCGATAAGGACCCACAGCAGGGTCTTGCGCGATCCGAAACTGGGAAGCGAAAAATGCGGAAGGGAAAAACTAGGAAGGGAAAATCTGCGGCGGGGAGCTGCGGCAGGTTCGTCCGGAAGCTGAGGCGCATGCCATTCCTGCGCCGGAGACAGTTTTTCCACCGGCCTTACCGCCGGTCTTGCCGCCGGCTTGGCAGTCGGCCTCACGGAAACCGGCTCCGGTTCGGCAACCTTTTCAATCTGCGGAGGCGCCGTCCGCGGCGTGCGTACGCCGGCGCGCGGAGCGACGATATCGGAAAATTGCCGCTTGTGTTTCGCAAAGAAAGGATTCGTGCCGATCAGACCGCTCATCTGCGCCAATTCGATCACCTTGTCATCCACCGATTCGATCGCGACTTTCTTCCCCATCGCATCCGCCTCGCGCTTCAGCAGATAGAAATTACTGAGCGAATCTCCCAGATGCGAAAAACGCGGGATACTCAGGGTAATCTCGCTATCGTCGGCCTCGATCATCTTTTCAACGATCACCGCCACTTCGTCGCTTTTGTTAACCGTAATCTTCTTCATAATAATTAAGTCATCGGTCATTAGTCATGAGTCGCTATTCGTTAGTCGCCAGTCACTAGTCATCGGTCATGAGCTGCTCCACTCAATGCCTCGTGCCTTATGCCTCATAACTGCTACTAGGTCACCAGCCAGCGCACCCGGCGATTTGCCAGATGGCTCAGCGTATCTTCCTGCGG
>JAGWKK010000034.1 GCA_028865335.1 Patescibacteria group bacterium
TGTTTCGGTCCGTAACAAGGGCGGAAACAGGTCGTTATATTAAGTGATTCAGGAGGTATGGCAGGTGGGGTGGCTGGGAACAGTTATTCACACCGGCGGGCTTCAAGAATCGTGCAACTTCATATATACTAAGTAGGTAGAGATTCAGTGTGAGGCTGGATCCGAACCCCGAAGTTGACTATAAGGAATTCGCGGTAAATCTTTTTTGTCGCGAACTCCTTGTAGTTAATGGACGGATGACGGCTCGCCTCACGGCGAGTTTTTTCTTTCAGATATCGAGACCACTTATTCTTGTACTCAGGTCGGCCCTGCGAAGGCGGGGATGGTGCAACGGATAATGGATTAACAAATAAAGTATTTAAGTTTCCGCCTTAGGCGGATCCGCCAAAGGCGGAAAATCTAAAATTAAAGTTTATACAATTTCTTGAAGCGGTAACGGGTCGAAACGGTATCCTTCAGGAAAGGTCAATTAAAAAAGATTATGAACAAACAATTAATCAGTAAAGTTTCAACAGCAGTTGTCTCTTTGGCGACTGTTGTTTCGCTTTCTGGTGTTGCTACTTTTGTTCCGGCGGTCGCGCATGGTACTACCATCAGCGACTTAATGGCACAGATCACGGCGCTCCAGGCGCAACTTCAGGCTTTACAGGCGTCTTCATCTACGACCGCAACGACATCGGCTGCTCCGGCATCCTTATTGTCTTCCGGGAACCTCACTCTCGGCAGCAAAGGATCCGCAGTCATGGATTTGCAGAAGTTTTTGAACGCGAACGGTGCACAGGTTGCAGCGAGCGGCGCAGGTTCCCCGGGTAATGAAACGAGCACATTCGGTTCATTGACCAAGGCGGCACTTGCAAAATGGCAGGCAGCGCATAACGTTTCTCCGGCCGCAGGTTACTTCGGTCCGTTGACTCGCAAAGCGATGTCGGCTGTAACGACTTCATCGACGTCTTCGACGTCGACCACGAGCTCTTCGAGCTCAACCACAACGACGGCTCCGGCAGGAACCGGCTTGACGGTTACCTTGGCTCCGGATCAGCCGGCGCCGAGCTTGGCACCGAATGGTGCAGCACGCATCCCGTTCACGAAACTGAACTTGACCGCGTCTGCAGACGGTGCGGTAACGGTTAACGGCTTGGTTGTGGAACGCCAGGGTCTTGCGCAGGATGCTGCGGTTTCCGCAGTTGAATTGCTCGATTCCAATGGCGCCCAGATGGGTATCAAGAAGACTCTGAACTCCAACCACCAGGCAACTGTTGGCGGCGATTTCACGGTTCCGGCTGGTCAGACTGTGACGGTTACCGTTGCAGCTAACCGCGGTACTACTTCTACCTATGCTGGTCAGACGTTGTCTTTGGCGGTTGTCGGCGTGAATACGTCGGCGAACGTGAATGCAACGTTCCCGATGGTCGGTGCGACCCACACTATCAACGAATCGCTTACCATTGGTAGCGTTACGATGCAGCGTGGTCCGCTTGATCCGGGCACGAGCCAGACCGAAAACATCGGTACGACTGGCTACACCTTCTCCTCGGTGCGGGTAACCGCAGGTTCGACGGAGCGCGTGTACCTGACGTCCGTCCGCTGGAACCAGACCGGTTCTGCGGGTTCGGGTGACTTGGCGAACGTGAAGACCTACGTGGATGGTACGGCGTATGACACTACCGTCAGCTCTGATGGCAAGTACTACACATCGTCCTTCCCGGGCAACGGTCTCCTGATCGACAAGGGCCTCAGCAAAGAAGTCTACATCAAAGGCGATGTCGTTGGCGGTTCTTCCCGCACGATCGAATTCGATCTTGCGAAGTTGACTGACCTCGGTCTCAAGGGCGAAACCTATGGGTACGGCATCACTCCTCCTCAGACCGGTTCTTCGGTTCAGGGATACGGTACGGCGGCCTTCAGCTCGTCTGAAGATCCGTGGTACTCGGGTGCGAAAGTCACTGTTTCTTCGGGAACTATGACGGTCAGCACTTGGACCGGTGTCAATGCTCAGAACGTGGCAATCAACCTTCTCAATCAGCCTCTCGGCGGATGGTCGGTTGATGTCAAGGGTGAGCCGATCTCGGTGAGCAACATGAAGTTCAACTTGAACTTGACTCAGACCGGTGCGAACAAGGGCGGCTTGGCTGACGTGACCAACCTGCAGTTGGTTGATCAGACGGGCGCGGTTCTCGCAGGTCCGATCGATGCTTCCGGCACGGCGGCTTATGGAACGGTGACCTTCACCGACTCCGTAACCTTCCCGGTTGGTGTGACCAATCTTACCTTGAAAGGTAAATTGAGCTCCAACTTCGTGACGAACGACACGGTTGCGGCTTCTACGACTCCGGGTACGGGCTGGACGACGGTTACCGGTCAGACGACTGGCAACACGATCACTCCGTCTCCGTCTTCGGCGTTGACGAGCCAGACCATGACGGTGAAAGCAGCTGCGTTGTCTGTCAGCGTTTCCTCGGTGCCAATCGCACAGACGGTTATCGCTGGCGTCAGCCAGTTTGAATTCGCCCGCTACATCTTGGATACTTCCAGCTCCGGTGAAGACATCCGCTTGACGTCGCTGCCGCTCGCATATCGCGATGGCGGCTCGTCACCGAGCGCGACCAGTCTCACGAACTGCAAGCTCTACGATGGCAGCACAGTGGTCAATGCCGCGAATGTGGTGAACCCGACTGCGGTTTCATCGTCCACTACCTTCACGTTTGACGGCACTGGTTTGACCCTGACGAAGGGTACGACCAAGCAGCTGTCCTTGAAGTGTGACGTGAGCGCTTCGGCGACCGGCTTGTACGCGTGGGGCTATGACAGCACCGCGGGTGCAGGAACCGGTTTGACTTCCGGTCAGACCGCGACGGTTTCCAACCCGGCATCGAATGGTCAGAACATGACCACGGCGACTGCGGGTTCGTTCACGGTTGCGCTTGATTCCAACTCTCCGGCTTACGCGATCGCATCGCCGGGCCAGACGGTTGAACTTGCGCGCGTGAAGTTCAGCGCCACCAACGAAGATATCAGCCTCAAGCAGGTTGCGCTTCAGTTGAGCGGTGCTGCTTCCAACACTCCGGTCGACCTCGTCGGCCAGAAGGTGACGTTGTGGACAACCGATGGTTTGCAGGTTGGTGAAGCGACGTTCGCAAGCGGCGACACCGCCACTTCGAGCGCCCTCTCCGGCTTCGTGATTCCGAAGGATGGTTCCAAGGTGATGGTGGTCAAGGGTACGCTCGCAGGTATTTCTACCTCGGGTCCGTTGACTCGCTCCGGCGACCTCCTCAAGGTTGACTACGACGGCGACAACATGGGCTTGAACGGTAACTATGGTACTGGATCTTCTTCCGGTTCCACGATTCCGTCAGCCACTACTGCTACCTCAGATACTGCTTCCAATGGTGTCCGCATCATGAAGGCGTATCCGACTCTGCAGCAGGTCGCACTCAGCTCCGGTGAAAGCACGTTGACGAACGGTGACGCGAAGACCATGTACAAGTTTGCGGTGACCGCGAATAACGGTGACGTCGCACTCTACAAGATGCAGTTCAGCGTTTCCTCGACGACT
Source organism: Patescibacteria group bacterium (assembly GCA_028865335.1). GTDB lineage: Bacteria > Patescibacteriota > Minisyncoccia > UBA6257 > 02-FULL-45-10c > REEB48. The sequence goes on from JAGWKK010000034.1 coordinate 3,554, forward strand.
GCCGATACCGGCAACGCGACGACTTCCAAGTTCGCATTGTATGCCTTCACTGATTCCGGCTTCAGCACTCCTGATGCCAACTTCAACGGAACCAACAATCCGGGAGGTTTGGTCAATGCAGGATCCTGCTATGACGGCTTGGGCAGCAACACGGCGGCAGCGAACCTGAGTGGCAACCTCGGTGCTGGCTCGGTACTTGTCAACATCTATCCTGACAAGACGGGTTGCAACCAGGGTACGACCACTTTGATCGTTCCGTCTGGCGCAACGCGCTGGTTCAAGCTCGTGGGTTCCATCGGTACGCTCGCACCGTCCGGCACATCTGAAAACATTCAGGTGCAGCTCGAAGGTGACGCAGCATATCCGGTCAACTCGGCGAACTTGATGAATCAGGCTGGAAACAACGGTACACCGGCAACGGGTACGGTTGATAACGATACCAACAACAGCTTCATCTGGTCCCCGGTCTCCACAACGACCTCAAACTCGTTGAGCGATCTCGACTGGACGAACGGTTATGGTGTCATCGGTTTGCCGAGCACGAACATGACGGCGAACACGATCAGCAAATAGTTCTTGAGGACTTGAGATAACCTCAAAGACTAGCCGAGACCCCCCGCACAACGGGGGGTTTTGGTTTGTTAGGGTGTGGAGTTCTTCGGTCAGGGGTAGTAGAATAGGGAAATGGTCAATCTGTTCGGATATCGGATGAAGGCATGGCATATACTGGCGGTTATTCTGTTGGGCGCAACCTTGCTTCGCTTCTGGGGGCTCGGAACCGCCGAGATTTTTCATGATGAAGGATTCTATGCGTTCCGCTCCATCGGATATCTGGATTATGTCCAGAATGACGCACAGACGACGCCGGTGCAGTGGTTCGCGAATTCGGTACTGCCGTGGTGGACGCATCTTTCATTTCACGATCATCCGCCGCTGACTTTTCTGGTACAGCATTTCTTTTTCGCGATGATGAGCGATTCGCTCCTGGTCGCGCGTCTGCCGTCGGCATTGGCGGGACTTGGCGCGATAGTGCTTTTGTATTTTATCGCCCGAAGAATCTTTGAAGATGAGCGTCTGGCATTGCTTGCCGCCGCATTCCTGGCGGTTGACCAGGTGCATCTCTGGGTGTCGCGCACCGCGCTGATGGAGTCCCTGCAGATTGCGGCGATTCTCGCAAGTATTCTGATTTTTTTGAGATTTCTGGAGCAGCGCCGCCGGTGGTGGCTGTGGCTCGGAGTTTCGCTCGGCGTGTGTTTTTTGATCAAATATACGAGCGTTTTCCTGCTGCCGGTCTATGCGGCGATGATCGGATGGCATCTGTTCGCGCAACGGAAGGGGGGCGAGTGGAAGTCGTGGCTGGGATATGTCTGCGCCTCGCTGGCGGTGTCTGCGGTGCTCTTTTCGCCGGTGTTGATCTATAATTTCTATCTGTATCGCACCGTCGGACACTTCGACCTGCAGTTCGCCTATCTGTTACACCAGGCGGCCCCGGAGTGGCAGGCATCGCTCGGCAAGGTGCAGGATCCGTTTTCGCTGATCGGCCCCAATATGCTCGCGATGTATTCCATCCCGATGATGTTGTTGGCATTGTGCGGCGCAGCATGGGAGGTGATGCGGGTCCGCCGCCGTGAGTTGTCGCTGCTGAGCATTGTCGCGGCAGTCAGTATCTTCGCGATGCTGGTGAAGGTGGGGTCGGCATACCGTTTTCTGGCGCTTTTGAGTCCGTTTGTCGTGCTGCTCGCGGTCGCTGCGTTTGAAGGGGCGGCGCGGCTTTCGGGGCGCCAGTGGGTGATGCTTATCGCTGTCTTCTTCATCGCATATGAGCTGTATTTCTCGGTTGATTCGCTTTTTCTGACCTTTCCGGATTTCGGAGTCGTGAAGCTGGACCAGTATTTTTCCGCGCAGTTGGATGATATGCGATCGCCCGCGCCGCCGGATTCCTCCAATCCGAATCTGGAAAAAGTGATCCGGCAGTATGACGCGTCGCTCACGGCGGCTCCGGCGCCGTTTCTGATCGTGTACGACGAGAATATCGATCTTTCCGAACGGTTGTGGCTTTTCGCCCGGCGCATCTATTACCACGGTGCTCCTGCGGTTACGACCGGCCAGTTCAAATCGCTTCTGCAATCGCGGGGAGCTGAGGCATTGAAGGGATACACGATTTATTTTGTACGCGCGAGCCGGTATACATCCCTGAATCCGTTGCTGACGATTCCCGACGCCGGGGACTTGGAGGCGTTTCTTCAGCAGCAGCTGAATCTGAAACCGACGGAGACCATCACCGGCTATCAGAACCTCCCGATGTTCTGGGTGTACAAATTCACGATGTGATTGGTCATCAAGTCACTTAGTCATGCGTCATGAGCCCCCCCTTTTTTTTATCGATTGAGAGTTTGTTGCCAATGACTAATGCCTTATGCCTTATGCCTTATGACTCGATGACTGCGTAGCGCCGGTTTGGTATACTGAAAGTATGAATAAAAAGATCATGTATGCGGGCGTCGTGCTTGCAAGTATGGCGGCGATGACCGCTTTTGCGGCGGGTAATTTCAATACCGATCTGTCCCGGGGATCTCGCGGTGCGGATGTCACCGATCTCCAGAATTTTCTGACCGATCAGGGGGCTTATAGCGGTCCGGCGACCGGCTATTTCGGTCCGTTGACGGAGGCTGCGGTCAAGAAGTTCCAATCGGACAACGATATCGCCCCGGCAGCGGGTTACTTTGGTCCGCTGACGCGTGCATTGGCGAATGACCGCCTTTCCAAGGCTGCTTCGGCAGTTGCGGCAACTCAGGCGCCGACATCGGTCGCCGACCAGATCAAGTCGCTACAGGATATGATTGCGCAGCTTCTGGCGCAAGTCGCCGCATTGCAATCTGCGGCTCCTGCGACAACCACTCAGCCGACTGCTCCCGCGACGACGACTCCCGAAGTCGCAACGACAACCCCTGTGCTGCCGAGTACCTTTACAAGCCCGATGACAATTACATCGACGTATCCGTCATTGACACTGAGTCGCTATACTGGCGTGACATTGAATGAATACAAGCTGTCATCAACCGATGAGAGGGTGGCGATCACGAAGCTGCGGCTGACGAATGACGGCACGCTGCAGGATGCATTTTTTGGCAGTGTGTCGCTGGTGGATGTCTCGACGGGCGTCGTGCTCGCCTCGGTGAATGCGCCGAATGATGGGGTGATTGAGTTTGATCTCACCCCCGATCCGCTTAAGCCGAATCAGGGCCTGATGGTTTCGGGACAGACCTATGATATTATCGCTGACTTGAAGACTACCAACAGCGGCGGAGAGCGGAAGCCGAATATACAGCTGAACATCAATGCGGCGAGCGACGTGACCGCGGTTGACGAGGCAACGCTTTCGCGTACCGCTGACATCACCGGAGCGAACAGCTTTCCGATTATCGGCCCGTATATTACTATGTTCCAATAGAGGGCTAGTGCGCAGCTGTGCGGCGTAATTTCAGGCGATTACGAGTCCTTTTATTTTTATCGCGCAAGGAGTATACTGATGCCATATGACAAAAAAATCTATTTTAGGAGCAATTATCGTAGTAGTTATCGCGGGGGGTGTCGCGCTGTTTTTCTGGCACGCGCATGAAGAATTTTCAGGGGATGAGATGATGGAACATCCGGTGATTCCGCCGGCTTCGCTTACGGCGACTTCAACTCAGGCGACGACTGCGTCGCAGAACGATCTGTCGGACGCGCTTCGTCAGGAAGCGATGAGAATTCTCGCCGAGCCGTTTTCGCCGGCCGCGGGGACATCAGATGCCGACAAGACGCTCGCTGAGCAGAAAATAAAGGACGCAAGTGACATGCTTCGGGCGAATTATAACTATGCGAATCCGTGGTACGATATCGGAGCATATCGAAAGATGGTAGGAGATTTTCAGGGAGCGATCGACGCCTGGTCGTTTGTGGAGCGGATCAGGCCGGATGATTATATCGCGCCGAACAATCTGGGCGATCTCTATGCATTCACTCTGCATGATTATGCGAATGGCGAGGCGGAATTCTTGAAATCCATCGCGAATGAGCCGACGAATGTGAACGCTTATATGCAGCTGGTGACGATCTATGAACATCTGGATACGGCGAAGGCAGGTCAGGTGCCGGCATTGTTGAAGAAGGGCCTCGCGGCAAATCCGAAAAATAAGAATCTGCTGATCACGCTCGGACAGTATTATGAATCGACGGGCGATATGGCTTCAGCGAAGACCTATCTGGAGCAGGCGCTTCAGTTGGATCCGTCCAATACCGACCTGCAGCAGGAAATACAGGCGTTAGGCAAATAGGCATCCATGGCGAAGAGTCCGGCGATACAGCGTAACCGGTGGTGGGTCCTCGGTGGGATTCTCGTCTTGGCATTAGTGATCCGGTGGTGGGGTATCGGCACGACCGATATGCTCGGCGACGAGGCCGCGGACGCATTCCGTTCCATCGGATACGTCGATTATCTGGGGTCCAGCTTCCAGACCCAGCCGATCGACTGGTATAACCATCAGCCGCTTCCCGGATGGGCGTCCCTTTCGTTCCACGACGATCCGCCGCTTTTTTTCATGATTCAGCATGCGTTTTTCGCGATGCTGGGCGATTCGGCGCTGGTCGCGCGCCTTCCGGCTATTTTTGCGGGCACGTTGGCGACGCTATTGCTGTATCTGATTACGCGGAAAGTCCTGGAGGATCGGGAGAGGCGCAAAGAAGCGGCATATGTTCCGTCTGAGGTCATCGAGTGGGTCGCATCGACGGCTGCAGCGCTGTTCGCGATTGAACCGGCGACGGTCGGCATTTTCAGGACCAGTCTCATTGAACCGATACTTATCTTTTTCATACTGCTGAACCTCTTTTTCTTCCTCAAGATGCTGGAGAACCGGAAGTACTGGGTTCTTTTCGGTCTTTCGCTGGGCGCGGTCGCGCTGACGAAATACACCGGCGCCTTCCTGCTTCCGGCCTATGTGCTCTATTTGGCAATCGCGCACCGGAGCATGTTCAAAGATTGGCGGCTCTATGCATCCCTGCTGCTCGCTCTGATAGTGTTCTCACCGGTGATCATCTATAACATGGAAATGTATAAGGCGCGCGGACACTTCGACCTGCAGCTCGCATATCTTTTGCACCAATCCACCCCGGAGTGGACCGGGTTGGTCGGGAAGGACCAGTCGCCGTTTTCGGATATCGTGAAAAACCTCGCATCCAACTACGGTATTCCGTTGCTTGCGGTGGTTGCCGGCGGCCTGGCTGCGGCGTGGCAATGGCGGAAGAAATATGCGGCGAGGGGATTGTGGCTGATTGCGGCGTATCTTGCGTTTCTCGTCACGTTATTTATCGGCATCGGCTCGGCGAACCGGTTTCTGGCGATGCTGAGTCCGGCACTGATGGTCCTTGCCGCGCTTGCGCTCGTCGAACTGTGGCGTGCGATGCCGGGGACGCGGTGGAATATGCTTTTCCGTACCGTGGTGGTGCTGTTTTTGGCATGGGAACTGGGTCTCTCGGCGTGGCGCAATATCATCGCGTTTCCGAGTTACGGCGTTGCGGGATTGGACGCGTATCTGACGCAGGAAATGGGCGGCATCCAGTCATCGGCGGTCCCGCAGGCGGATAATTCGCATCTGAACGACATCATCAACGCATTCGCGGCGCACAGGAGCGACAAGCCGGAGGCGCGGGTGGTGATCGTCTACAATGACAACGTCACGTTGCCGACGCTGGAGTGGATCTTCTATCGCCGCTTCTTCTATCACGCGATCCCGGCGCTGTTTGTGCAGAATTTCGAGAAAGTGCTGCAGACGCAGGGCGCCGGATATTTCTCGGGATTCACGATCTATTTCGTCCAGAGTACCGACCACACGTTGCTGAGCCCTACGAAGCTGACGGAGACCGCCGGCGATGAGTTCGAACAGTGGGTTATGAGCAAGGGCATTAATCCTGCAAAAACGATCCTGGCGAGCGATGGCCAGCCGGCGTTTCGGGTATATAAGTTTTCACTTTAATACGGTCATTGAGTCACTAAGGCATGCAGTCATTGCAGAGTTGCGATAATCCTCAATGACTCATGACTAATGACTTATCGAGTCCCCACAAGCGAAGCGTAGACGGCTTCGGTTGCATGGACCATGGAAGTCAGGCTGAATGAGTGATGGACGGCGCGGGACGCGGTTTCGCCGAGTTCCGCGGCGATGGGAGGATTGGTAAGAATGCCCTGTATGGCTGCGGCGAGCTGCTCCGGATTTTTCTGGGCGACCATCAGGCCGTTTTCATGATTTTTGATGATCTCGGGAATGCCGCCGGCTTCGGTGACGACGATGGGAAGTTCTGCGGCCATCGCTTCCAGGAGAATGTACGGAAGCCCTTCCTTGATGGATGACATCACGAAAATATCGAATGCTTTCAGAAGCTGCGCGTCATTTCCGGTCGGCGGAATGAAGAAAAAGATATCTTCGATTTTCTGTTTTTTGCTTTCGACT
>JAGWKK010000002.1 GCA_028865335.1 Patescibacteria group bacterium
TCACAACGAGCTTTCTTTACCGTGGGGTCTGGTAGGGCGTTTCGTTTCCATTTCGGGTTCCTCGAGGGTCCGATCCGGCCGCAACGCTCCCCGCCAGGTTACTGTTTTGCGGGAAGCGAGATATGCGAAGGATCGGATCATCCCGCACATGTCTCGCCCCCGCAAATGATTTATTAACGAACTATAACAATATAGCATAGTCGGCCCGATAAGTCAATACCCGGCCGATGCCCGAGGATTGACAGTCCTTAGGAAGTATAGTATTATTACAACCAGAACAAATTCGCACGCATGGAGGCGGCATGGGAGATCTCATCACGGCTTCGCTGGGCAGCACGCGGATGCTGGCGGCGATCCGCCCGTACAGATCGCAGCTGGAATACTGCGTCGAGTTCAGCAAGAAGGCGGACGGCACAGGCGTTGTCCTGGTGCAGTGCTTCGTGCGGAATGTCGAGGACTACGACGACACGAAGCCGTACGAACACCTCCGGCACTGGGACCGGGCGAAGCTCGACTCCTATCTGCCGCAACTCGAGACCGCGGCGCTGAAGTGGTTCGGGATCGCGCCGGCCCGGCAGCAGGCGACTCGATAAGAACGCTCCTGCCGTAACACCTTCCTTTCGGGGAGGGTGTTTTTTATTGCGTTATGCCGAAGAATGAGCGGGGAATTTCGTATTGCCTGATGAGGTCCGCATTCTGCGGAGTCCGCCGGACGAAGATGATGATATAGCCGTCGATATAGACAGGCGCCCAGTCCGCATCGTGCAGCCGCGCCGAAAGAAATTGCTGGCTCCACGGGGTCAGGTCGTGATACCCGAAAACGATCGCATTGAAGTCATGCGCAGCGAGTTCTTTCTGCCAGAGCGCATCATTCTCCTGCATCGGAATATAGGTATCCGCGAAAAACGAAGCGGGATATGCCTCGGGGCGGTTGTCCACAAAGACTTTCTCCGGCGCATTTTCATAAATGAGAAAGCCGCCGATGTCATAGTTGTTGAAGATCGGTCCGGCGATATGATGCGCTTTCAGAAAATCCATACTGTATTCCACGTTGGGCTGAAGGCCGATGCCGAAATTCTGCCGGACCGCCTGCAGCTTTACCGGATACGCATGATAGAGAAAGAAAAGTCCGCATGCCGCAGCGGTAGTGCCGATGAGAAATACCAACTCCGGGTCATGCAAGTATTTCTCCGGCAATGCCCGGTGCAGGGCGAACGAAAGCACGGGAAGCGCAAAAAGGCCGAAGAGCGTGATGTTCCGCAGCGCAAGAAATCCCGCGACGCCGAATCCGATGCCGAGAAAGGCGAAGAAGGCGAGTTCCGCAGAAGAATCAAAATCCCATGCGCGACGTCGATACCACGCGCCCGAAATCGCCAGAAGCATCAGCAGAGCGACGCCGGCATACAAGACGATATTCGGATCACCGAAACCGTAATTCCACAGGAACCAGAGCGTCTGGTTTTCGACCAAACGGTAGCCGTAATTATTGAAAATGGTGAACGCGTAGGTGATGGCGCGATAGCCGAACGGATTGATCAGCGTTGCAAGCGATGTTCCAACAAATACGAACATGAGGTTGCGGATCTTCACACGCTCCTGCCGGCAGAAAAACAGCGCGCCGACCGCGACGATTCCCGCCAGCATCGGTCCGAGGAAAAAGTAGATGTGCATGTTGACCCAGAGGACCTGCAGCAGCGGAAGGGCGAAGAGCCAGCGGGCGCGGATGCGGTGGCGGTGATAATTCCACAGAACCCACAGGAAAATGGCCGCGAAGAGGTAGCTGAAACCTTCCGGGCGGACTTCCACGCGCTCCGCGATGAGCGGGATGACCAGCGCAGCCACCGGAACCGCGATGCCGTAACCGCCTTCCCGCGCCGCGATCAGGAAAAATATCAGGAATGTCGCCAAGGAAATCAGGATGAAGAGGATGGAGAGTGCGCCGAATCCGCCGAGCTGATGGACGGCATAGAATATGAGTCCGGTACCCCAGTGATGGTTGACCGTGGTGAATCCGGGGTCGGTATATGAATAGAAGTTGGTGCCGAGAACGTCATGGAAGAGCGTCATGTCGCCGGTCGTGAGAGCGCTGTACTCCACGCTTCCGTTGGTGATGTGGCGGCCGAGATCGGATGTCGTCAGATCCACTTTCTGCACCAGAAAGAACCCGTACCAGCCGAGCAGGAGGAGAATCGCGATCCAGCGCGCGTTGCGCGTGAAATACTGATGGGTATCCATGGGCCCTACTTCCTTTTCGTCTTCGTCTTTGTCGTTTTCTCGGCGATGATCGTCTGCAGGATTTTCCGGACGTGTTCGATCGCGTCGGGATCATAGATGGAAAGCGGCGCCGCGGACGGATTGAGCTTTTTAAGCTGCGCCAGTTTCTTTTTCAGAGTCGGAGCGTCAATGACGTCGCTTTTGCTGAGGAAGAGATACTCCTTCTTTTTCAACATTGCCTTGTTATAGGAGCCGAGTTCGGCGCGGATGGTTTTGTAATCGTCCGCCGGATTTTCGGATTCCGCGGAAACGAGATGGAACAGGATGCGGGTACGTTCCACGTGGCGCAGGAATTTGACGCCGAGTCCGCGTCCGGCGGAAGCGCCCTCGATCAGTCCCGGAATATCGGCAAGGATCAGGTCATAAAAGACGCCGAGGCTCGGTTCCAGCGTGGTGAACGGATAGTTGGCCACTTTGCTCTTCGCGCCGGTGAGTTCGTTCAAGAGGCTCGATTTTCCGGCATTCGGCAAACCGATAAGGCCGATGTCGGCGATGAGCTTCAGCTCGAGCCGCACATTCCATTTTTCTCCTGGCAATCCGAACTGAAACCGTTTCGGGCTGGTATTTTTCGATGAGCGGAAGAGGTAGTTGCCCTTGCCGCCGTGCCCGCCTTTCGCCGCGAGAATACGCTCGCCGATGCGGGTGATTTCGGTATCGGTCCCGGTATCCAGATTGTGGATCACCGTGCCGACCGGGATCTTCAGCGTCAGGTCTTCGGCGGTCTTGCCGTCCACGAATTGCCCGCGGCCGTCCTCGCCGCGTTTCGCCGCCATGAGTTTCCTGTGGCGGAATTGGTGGAGCGCGCTCAGATCGGAGACGCCTTCAAAAAAGATGTCGCCGCCGTCGCCGCCGGTGCCGCCCGCAGGTCCGAGCGCCATTTTGTTCTTATCAAATGCCACCGCCCCGCGGCCGCCGTCGCCGGCATGGATTTCGATTGTCACGTCATCAATAAGCATAGAGGATGTATTTTCGCTTCCATTATAGTATACGGTACTTTCGGGTTGTTGTCTGCGGCCCTTTCCAGTACACTGGGTCTATGGCCACCGAAGAATTCCCGATGCGGATCAACAAATATCTCGCCTCTCAGAAGATCGCCAGCCGGCGCGGCGTTGACGACCTCATCCGCCAGAAGCTGGTGCGTATCAACGGACGCATCGCGATGCTGGGCGCGCAGGTCAATGAGGGCGACAAAGTGACCGTCGGCAAAGTCGTTCAGGAGCAGATCCAGAAGCACCGGACCTATCTCGCGTACAACAAGCCGCGCGGCGTCGTGTCGCATACTCCCGAAGAGGGACAGCAGCAGATCACCGATGTCGTCAATGTCGGTTTCCCGGTTTTTCCGATCGGGCGGCTGGACCGCGCGTCCCGCGGACTCATCATCCTGACCAACGACGGGCGGATCACCGGCAGATTGCTGGATCCGCAGTATGAACACGAAAAGGAATATGCGGTGACGGTTGACCGTCCGCTGGAGAAGCATTTTCTGCGCCATCTTGCCGCGGGCATGAAGATCGAAAGCGAAAAAACCCGGCCGGCGGAAGTGAAGCAGACGGGGGAGAATCGCTTCACGATCATACTCAGCGAAGGCAAGCGGCATCAGATCCGCCGCATGTGCGCGGCATTCGGCTATCGGGTGACCGATCTCCGCCGCACCCGCATCATGAACATCAAACTGGGCGCGCTTGCCGAAGGAACCTGGCGGAAGATAGAAGGGGATGAATTGAAGACGTTTTTGACCGCGCTTGGTTTTGAAGAATAGGTTTTTAGATGATGCATGCCTGATCGGTGCATATCTCTTTTCCGTGACTGGGATATACTGAAGAGAGAATATGGAGCAATCCAATTTCAAAGTGTGGTATGCGATTTCCTTCGCGTTTCAGCTGGGTTTTTTGACGATCAGCGTCATCGTGGGTTTCGCATGGTTCGGCTTGTGGCTTGATTCGATCTTCCAGTTCGGAAACCTGTTTTTTCTGCTCGGCGTATTCTTCGGGATGGCGGTCGCCATCTACGAGGCGCACAGCATGGCGACTTTTATCGTGCAATAGATCCTATGCTGACCATCTCCCTGCAACCCGAATATCTTTTCACGCTTTTCGGCCTGCCGATCACCAATACGTTCTTTACCGCGCTCGTGGTTGACCTGGTGCTCATCATTCCGGCGGCGGTGGGATATCTGCTGCGCCGCGACAATCTTTTCGCGAAGACGTTCCGGGTCTTCATCTATGAACTGCTGCGCCTGGTTGACGAAGTGACCGGCGACCGCAGGCTGAGCCGGATGATCTTTCCGCTGATCGCGACCTTCTTCCTTTTCATCGTCACCTCCAATCTTCTGGAAATCATCCCGGGCTTCCTCGGGTCGTTCTTCGTGGTCGTCGGCGGCAAGCAGGTCGCGCTGCTCCGTTCACCGAACAGCGATTTAACGACCACGCTCGCATTGGCTATACTGTCAGTAGGGAGTACGCAGCTCTTTTCGCTGAGGATGCTGGGCATCGGAGGCTACGTTTCCCGTTTCATCAATCTTTCCAGCCTGCCGGGTTTCATCATGGGATTTTTTGAGGGGATATCGGAATTGATCAAGCTCTTCTCATTCTCGTTCAGGCTGTTCGGCAACATATTTGCCGGCGAGGTGCTTCTGCTGATCGTCGGGTTTCTCGTTCCGTATATCATACCGATGCCGTTCATGATCCTGGAAATATTCGTCGGCATCGTGCAGGCGTTCATCTTCACCATTCTTTCATTGACATTCATCAAAGCGGGTACGCTGCGAATGGAAGCCGTCGGCAGCGCCCATCCAATTAATTCAAACGTATCATTATGAATCCAACCGCATTAGTCATGAGCATCGGTACGATCACTCCGGCGCTTGCCATCGGAGCCATCGGAGCGGCCGGCCTGATCGCCATGGCGCGCAATCCGCAGGTCGCCGATAAGATCCAGATTTCCATGATCGTCGCGATCGCGTTCGCTGAAGCCATCGCCATCTACGCGCTCGTGGTCGCATTGCTCCTCAAGTTTATCGCCTAGCATCGTCCGGCTTCCGCTCTTATGAATTTTTTCAGCAGTTTTGGCGTTGATATCAGATTGCTTATCGCCCAGATCGTCAATTTCGGGATTCTTTTGTGGATTCTGAATCTGCTGCTGTATAAACCGGTCATCAGCCGCATTGAAAGCGATGAGAAGGAACTGAACGCGGCGCGCATCCAGAATGCGGAATTGGACCGTAAGAAAAAGGACTTCACCGCAAAAATGGCGAGCGACCTTACGCAATCTCGCGCGCAGTCAAAGGACATCATCACGGAAGCGAAGGCGGTCGCCGAACGGATCACGCGCGAGGCGCAGAAGGAAGCCGACGAAGATCTGTCCCGCCAGATGGCATTCGCCAAAAAGCAGGCCCTGTCATTGGAGGAATCCAATACCGCGCTGGCGAAGCAGGCCGCAGTCCGCGCGGTGGCCGAAACGCTTGCCGCACACCTTGCCGAATCGCTGTCTCCCGACACGCGCCGGGCGCTGAATGACGCTTTCTTTGACGAACTGCTGATGAAAATCAGGACGCTTCCGCCGGAGACATTCAGTCATGCGGCCGCCGGAGGGAAGAACGCCGCGGCGACTTTGACCTCTCGGCAGAAGAAATCAGTCCGGGGATTGGTGAAAGAGGAAAGCGAAAAGCTGCACGAAGGCTCCGAAGGATTCTCTGAACGCATGTATTTCGCCCATTCGGAAGCGCAGCTGACGTCGGCGATCCCGCTGACTGAAAAGCAGGTCGCGGATGCGGGGAAGGCGCTGAAGAAAGTCACCGGACTCAAGGAGTTGTCGGTGGTTCCGGCGGTTTCCGGAAATCTCGTCGCGGGATGCGTGCTGGAATTCCGGGGCGTCTCGCTCGAATCGAATCTATTATACGAAATAAACCATGCCGCAGACTAAACGAACAAACCACGTCCGCGAAGTCGGATCCATAGTCTCTTTTTATGCCGGCATCGGGAAGATCGTCGGTCTGCCGCACGTCTTTTTGAATGAGCTGCTGGTCGATGAGCGGGGAGAGCCGGCGGCGATCGTCATTGGCTTCAGCGAGGAATCGGTGGATTCCCGGCGGACGCAGGTTTTCAAGCCGGAAGCGATCGTGGTGGAATTCAGCCAGGAAACCGTCGATGCGATATTTTTCAATGATCAGGTGGACATCAACAAACCGGTCTACCGCAGCGGGAAACTGTTTTCAGTACAGGTGTCCGACGACCATCTCGGCCGTGTCGTCAACGGATTCGGTCTGCCGGCCGACGGCCTCGGGCCGATCACCGGAACTGACGCGCAGGTGTTCCGCCAGGCGCCTCAGATCATCGACCGCAAACCGGTCGCCACGCCGCTTTCCGCGGGTGTCAGCACCGTCGATACGATGCTTTCCATCGGCCGCGGCCAGCGCGAGCTTCTGATCGGAGACCGCAAACTCGGCAAAAGCACGCTAGCGGTGGATATGATCCTGAATCAGAAGAACGCGAAGCCGCCGGTCTATTGCGTCTATGTCCTGTGCGGGCAGCAGACGGCCCGCATCCGCGATATTGTCGCCACGTTCAAGGAACGGCACGCCATGGCGTACACGGTCGTCGTCGCCGCTCCGCCGGACAGCTCGTTCGCGGAGCAGTATCTCGCGCCGTTTGTCGGCTGCGCGATCGGCGAACACTTCCGCGACCAGGGCAAGGACGCGCTGGTGGTATATGACGATCTCACCAAGCATGCGAAAATCTACCGCGACATTTCGCTGCTGCTCAACCGCGCTCCGGGCCGCGAAGCGTATCCGGGAGAAATCTTCTCGCTGCATGCCGGTCTTCTGGAACGAGCCGCGCAGGTTTCCGATGAGCAGGGCGGCGGGTCGCTGACCGCGCTTCCGATCATCGAGACCGAGGAAGGGGATATCAGTTCGTATATTCCGACGAACGTCATTTCCATCACCGACGGGCAGATCTATTTTGACAGCGATCTCTTTGAAAAAGGATTTCTTCCGGCGATCAACATCGGACTTTCGGTGTCGCGTCTGGGTTCCCAGGTGCAGCCGCCGCTCCTCAAGAAAATGACCGGCGCATTGCGTCTGACGCTCTCGCAGTACAAGGAGCTTCAGAAATTGGCGCAGCTCGAAACATCCATGAACGATGAGACGACGAAGAAGCTCCGGCGCGGGGAACTGATTCTGGAACTGCTGAATCAGGACAAGCACGAACTCATCTCCTGGCAATCCCAGGTGGTGGTGTTCTTCGCCGCGCAGAACGGCGTTTTTGACGATCTCGCGAAGGAGCAATGGAAGAGCGTGCGGGATCTGCTGATCGATGTCCTGAACAGCCGGTATCCGGACATTCTCACTTCGATTTCAAAAGGAACCTGGCACGACGGCGTGGAGAAACAGGTGCGCGCGCTGGTCGAAGAAGTAAAGAAGGACTTCCTGTCCTCATAACCATATGCCGTCACTTCTTTCCTATCGCAGCGCGATCCATGAATTTGAAGACGTCCTGGATACGGTCAAAACCGAGGAGAAGATCGCCGCGGCGTCCATTCATACGCTCCGCGCGTCGGTGGAGGATTCCATTCGCCGCCGGACGGCAATCAAGGAAGTGCTGGACCGCTTGTCTGTTTTCATAGGCTCGACCGATCAGCCGCTGCTGCAAAAAAAGCCCCGGGGCAAGCGCATGCTGGTGGTGCTGACGGGCGACAAGGGACTGGTGGGGGGGCTCTATCACAATCTGATCACGCTGGTGGAAGACTCAAAAGGAAAGTACGACGAAATCTGCGTCGTCGGCGCGAAAGGCGAGCAGTATCTCCGCGAAGAGCATATCGAAATCGCGCACGTTTTCAGTTCCTTTGACCGGATTCCTGACAACGGCGACGCGGACGCGATCACCGGGTATATCTTTGAACGTTTCAATACCGGCGACTACGCCGCGGTGGATATCGCGTATCCGCAGTTTCATTCGCTCGGCAATCAGCAGCCGGCGATCGTTCCGTTCCTGCCGTTCGTCTTCGCACCGGAACATGCCGGAGAAGCCGAAGGATTCCCCATTTTCGATCCGGACAAAAAAGCCGTGTACGGCTGGTTCCTGGAGCGGTACGTCTCCTCATTCTTCTATCAGATCCTTCTGGAATACATCCTCTCGGAATTCTCCGCCCGCACGGTTTCCATGGAAAATGCCGGCCAGAAGACAAAGGAGTTTCTCCAGCATGCGAAACTGACCTATTTTAAAGTGCGTCGCCGGTTGTCGACGCAGAAACAATTAGAATCATTCACGGCATTCCATCACTCACTATGAAACAGGCACACGGCATCATTACCGCGATCCGCGGCGGCGTAGTCGATATCGCATTCGCGACGGGATTACCGCAGATCCATTCGCTGCTTCGTCTGGAGTCGCAGGATATCTTCTTCGAAGTCATCGAACAGCTCAATGCGCGCATGGTCCGCGCCATCGCGCTGGCGCCGCTGGAAAAGATCAGCCGCGGTGCGGCAGTGACGGTCCATAGCGACGCTTTTTCAATCAGGGTGGGCGACAAGATGCTGGGCCGGATGTTCGATATTTTCGGCAATCCGATCGATAAAAAACCGGCGATTGACGGGCCGATGCGTCCGATCTACCGTGAAACCGAGGATGGGCTTGCCGTAAAGACGGAAAAGCAGGCCGTGCTGGAAACGGGCATCAAGGCGATCGATCTTCTCACGCCCTTCCGGGCCGGGGACAAGATCGGCATGTTCGGCGGCGCCGGAGTCGGTAAGACGGTACTGGTCACCGAACTGATGCACAATATCGCGCTCAAGAAGATCGGCTATTCGGTTTTTGCGGGCATCGGCGAACGTATCCGCGAGGGCAACGATCTCTATCTGACGCTCCAATCGCTCGGCGTGCTGGAAAATGCCGTATTGTATTTCGGGGAAATGGATAAGGCGCCGGGCGTCCGCGCTCGCGTGGGACTTTCCGCGGTGACCGCCGCTGAATATCTTCTGGAAACGACCGACAAGGACGTTCTGTTCTTCATTGATAACATCTTCCGGTATGCGATGGCGGGCATGGAAGTGGGTTCCATTCTGGGCAAGGTTCCGTCGGAGTTGGGCTACCAGGCGACATTGGAGAAGGATGTGGCGCGACTGCAGGAACGCATCCGTTCCGGTTCAAAGCGTTCCATCACATCCGTGCAGGCGGTCTACGTGCCGGCTGACGACCTGACCGATCCGGCCGTCGTGACGATCTTCTCCCATCTGGAGGCGTCGCTGGTGCTTTCCCGCAGCATCGCTGAAAAGGGAATCTATCCCGCGGTGGATGTGCTGCGCTCCCGATCGGTCAGTCTGGACAAGGAGATCGTCGGCGATCGGCACTATCAGATCGCCGCCGCGGCCCGTGATACCTTCCAGCGCTACAAAGATCTGGAGCATATCATCGCGATTCTCGGCATTGATGAACTTTCCCGCACCGACCGCGTGACCGCGAAGCGCGCCGAGCGCCTCCAGCGTTTCCTGACCCAGCCGCTGTTCGTGACCGAATCCTTCAATAACCGAAAGGGAATCTATGTTCCGCTGAAAGACACGTTGGACGGCTGCGAACGCATCCTGAACGGGGAGTTTGACGATGCCGAACTCGATTCGCTCTATATGATCGGCGCATTGCCGCCCAAAAAGAAATAAAAATATGCGCTGTACCGTCCTGACCGGCTCTGATACCAAAAATATCGCCGACGTCGCGCGCATCACGCTACCCGGCGTCAATGGCGAGCTTTCCATCCTGGAACATCATGCCGAGGCCTTCTTTCTGCTCGCGTCAGGAACGGCAGTGATCGAAAAGACCGATAAATCGGTGGAGCGGATTTCCGTCCAATCAGGTGGATGTCACGTGCGGGAGGACAGCGTCCTTATCGTCGCATAACGTCAGTCGATGACCGGTTCGTCGCTCTTTATTTCATTGTCGATGCGGATCCAGAACGAGGTGACGGCGCCGATGACCAGCAGGACCGCGGCGATTTCAAACACGGTGGCATAGGCCGAAACCTGCGCTTTCAGGATGATCAGGCCGATGAACTGCTTGTAGGTTTCCGGCGTCATGAGATTGAGCCGGCTGTTTTCCGCAAGCGTCATCACGTTCCGGCCGATGGTGCTCGTCAGGATGGTGCTGAAAATGGCGATGCCGAAGGCGCCTGAAATATTCCGCACCAAGGCGAGGATCGCCGACGCGCTGCCGATCTCCTGCGGCGGAACGACGGACGCGATGATGTTGGTGCGCTGCGCCATGCCGAAACCGATGCCGAATGCCATGATCGCCAGCGGAACGATCAGGCTCAGCGCGCCGGAGCGCGGATCGATGTATGAAAAAAGAAAGACGCCCAATGCCGCGACTGCCGTACTTCCCATGATCACCCAGCGCGCCTGGATTTTGCCGGTCAGGCTTCCGCCGAGCGGTGCGGCTACCATGATGCAGAACGCCATCGGAATGAAAAGAAATCCGGTCTGCTGGGCGTTGTATCCCAGGAATGTTTCCGCAAAGATCGGCACAAGGAAAACACTGCCCATCATGCCCATGAAGACGATGAAGCTGTTCGTAAGCGTGTTGACGAACGCGCTGATTCTGAAGAATTTGAGATCGACGATCGGTTCGGCAACCGTCTGCTCGATCCACAGAAAGAGCGCCGAGAACACCAGCGTCGCGGCGTAGCAGAGCATGCTGCCCTGCGACATCCATCCCCAGATCGGACCCTGATCAAGCACCAATACCAATGCGCCGAGCGCCACGCCGAGCGAAATGGATCCCCACCAGTCGAATGACCGGGTTTTCTCATCCGAGGCGGATTCGTCGATGAATTTCAGCGCCATGAAAAGCCCGAGCAGACCGACCGGAATATTGATGAGAAAAATGGAGCGCCAGCCGAAATTATCGATCAGCGAGCCGCCGATCAGCGGTCCGAATACCGACGCGGCGGCGAATGAGGACGACCAGAGTCCGAGGACCTGCGCCCGCTCTTTCATGTCGGTGAAGGTGACGGCAAGAATCGCCATGGCGGTAGGGTAGTCGGCCGATCCGGCGATGGCCTGGATGATGCGGAAGCCGATCATGGAAGTCAGGTTCCAGGCGAATCCGGCAAGCGCCGAGCCGATCAGGAATCCGACGAAGCCCATGACATACACCTTCTTCCGGCCGATGGTATCACCGAGTTTGCCCCATACCGGAACGAAAATGGCGTTCGCGAGAATATACGCCGTCGCGATCCATCCGGCCGCGGAAACGGTGATTTTGAAATCAAGGATGATCTTCGGCAGCGCAAGGTTGACGATGGTCTGGTCCAGACGGCCCAGAAAAGTTCCCAGAATGACGGTGATAAGCACCCACCAGCGCAAATTATCCGATTTCGGAATGGCGGAAGCAGCCGCCGGAGCGGTCTGTTCCATGATTATTTATAGATCCACAGCTTCGCGGACATGCCGTTTTTCAGCTCAGGGTATTGAGTGGTATCGAACCGGACTTTGATGTCGAACTGATTGGTCGGGCGCTGGTCGGAAATATTGAACACCACGTCGCCTTGGCGCGATGACGGACTGACTTCGTCCACCACGCCGAAATATTCCTTCGATCCGAACGCATCCACGGTGAAGATCGCGGTCTGGCCCACGCGGACATACTGGAGTCCTTTGTCTTCCTCCAGATGGCCGACGACGCGGAGATCCGCCGGATTGATCATGGATACCACGGTTTCGCCGCGGTTGAAAAGCTTCCCAATCGCGTCGTTCACGGCAACCACCACGCCCGCTTCCTTGGCTTTGATGAGTTCATTATCCACGCGCGCCACGACGGTATTCGCGGGAACGCTGTCTCCTTCTTTGACGAACACTTCCTGAAGAATGCCCGCATTCTGCGGAGCGAGATCCGTCTGCGTCGCCGAGATTTGGGAGTTTTCGATATAGACGCGGCTCTGGACCACGTTCCAGTACACGAGGCCGCCGACGATCAACGCCAGCGCCGCCAGGATGACGCCGCCCATGACCCAGACGTTCCGCATAAGGCGCCGGAGCATCTTTTCCTCCTTTTTAATTTCACCAAGTACTTCCTTCTCTTGGGCGAGGATTTTCCTTTCTTCGTTCAGAATATTCTTTTCCGCAGTGTTCTGTGCCATATGATTAGTATCCGCCGTCAAAGGCGATTATTTTTTCTCCCTCGCTCAGCCCCGAGAGAATTTCCACCTTTCCGTTTTCGCCGGTGACGCCGAGCGTGACCGTGCGCTCTTCAGGAGTGCCTGATCCGGTATCCACAAGAACGATATAGCCGCCGTCTTTGGTGATGACCGACGAGCGGGGGATCGCGATGACATTGCCGCGGGTTGCGGTAAGGATGTTCACGTTGCCGTTCATGCCCGCTTTAATGCGGCTGTCCGGATTCGTGAAGACGACGGTGACGGTGTATTGAGAGACGCCGTTCACGATGGTCGCCGCCGGGTCCACCTTGGAAACCGTTGCGTCAAAAACCACGCCGCTGCCGTAGGCGTCAAGGGTGATCTGAGCCGCATTGCCGACTTTCACTTTCGCGACATCGGTTTCGGCGACCGGCACTTCGATCTGGAACGCGGAAGATGAAATGACCGATACGAGCGGGACATTCGGCGTCACGATCTGTCCGACTTTCGCATCCTGGCGGGAAACGACGCCGTTGATCGGCGACCGGATGATCGTTTTGGCGATCTGTGCCTGGATGGTGGCGATATTCGCCGCATAGGAATCAACGGTCGATTGCTGGGAGGCGATCGCGGCTGTACCGGCATCGATTGAACGCTTCTGTCCGTCGAGCTCGCTCAACGCGGCGTTCACTTCAGTGGTCGCGGCGGAGATGAGTGTCTTGTCCGCATCCGCCTGTGCCTGGGTCAGGCCGTAGTATTTGTTCATCGCATCACTGAGCGCGCCGATGAAGTTCTGCACATTCACGAGATGCTGGCGAGTAGGAGAAAGGGAAGCGTACAGCGTGCTAGTGCTTGCGTTGGCAAGTCCCGCGATGTCGGAACGCCAGGTACTCAGCTCGGTCTGCATGAGCAGCCGGCCGGTCTGGACTTCGTTCTGCGCCTGGAAATCACTGGTTTTGAAATTAAGCAGCGGCTGGTCCGATTCAGGATTCGTGAAAAGATTATCTCCCTGGTTCCGCACCGCATCGTTCGCTTTCGCGAAGACGTCGTTCAGCGTGGTCAGAATCGTGTCGTATTGGTTCGCAAGATCCGTCCGGTCTTTTGCCAGGGTCGCCTGTTGCGCCTCAAGATCGGCGTTCGCCTTATCAAGCTGGGCGTTCAAATCGGAGCTGTCGAGCATCACCAGCCACTGACCGGCCGTTACTGATGCGCCGACATCCTGCAATACCGAAACGACTCTGCCGCTGACCTGGAATGCGAGATCCGCATTCTTTACCGGCGTCACGACGCCGTTTGCCTGCACGACCTCGGTCAGATCCGCCCGTCCGACAGTGAGCGTGCTCGCCGATGACTTACCGCCGGCGTTCAGATACCAAACAACGCCGCTGATGACTGCCAGCGCCGCAACCCCCGCGCCGGCGAGAAGCATCTTTTTTGAAGACAATATATTCATACAATACTTTAGATTCTAACATAACGGGCGGCGAGAAATCAAATCCAAAAAAAGCCGCTTTAAGCGGCGGCTTGTCGTTATGATCATAAAAAGTTCAACTCATTCAATTAGAATAAGATAACACCGACCAGCGGTATGTTGCGCTTTTGCGGTTCGCTTGGATTATGATGGAACCTTTTTAATCCCTTAAATCTGGTAATGCATTGACGATCTTATCCCAAACTTGCTTAATCTCATCTATAGAATACATTCTTTTAAATCTGATCCTTAAGTGATCCGGCTCTATAATAAGATTGATATCCTGTTCGCGAAGTTTATTTTTCAAATTTTCAAAATCAGCGGGATGCTGAAAATATTTCTCCATAAATCCGATCATTTGACCGGCGCCGGGATCAAACCCCGATTCATAGGTTTTATATCCTTTATCCTGTATTTTTACAATCGCATCTCTAACCTCCGGCTCAATCATTTCCATAAGCACTCCTAATTTTTGTTCTGCTGGAGTTTTAACAGGATTTTCTTGTCTACGCTTTTCAAGCGCCTTACTCATTTCGGCGAGGGTTGATTTGCGTAGCATAGCATATTGCGAATAAAGCTCTATTTGTTCTTTTGTGCAACCGGATAAGATTCGCAATCTTTCGAGCTCCTCAGGCAGATGGTTTTGCAAAACTTTTTCTATTGATTCCTCATCATATGTTTTATTATTTGGATTATATCCAAATAAAGCCCCGTCCTCGGGCGTCGGGATTTCTGGCGCGCTTTCCCTTGATCGCCTTGGTCCTTGTTTTTCTGGGTTCATGGATTACTAATAATTTATCACAAATACATTGATACGCACATCACTTCTCGACGGGGCGCAAGAATCAAGGCCCGCTCGCTGACTACCTGCAGGCACAGGCTCACTCGAACCGCGTCTGGGCACCCCTGCCTGCCGGCAGGCAGGTTCGGTTTCCCATCCCTTCCTGATGCGCCTGTCCCGCCAAAGCTTCAGCGGCGGAGGAGGGTGCTGCTGGTTCGAATCCCTTAGTCACAATATTTAAAAATTATATGTATCGTAATTGTTCCGAGACAGGGATTCGAACCCCAATTTTCGCTTCCAGAGAGCGACGTCCTACCATTAGACGATCTCGGAATATATCGTACCCAGCTTTCGCTTCAAAACCTTCTTTCCTTTGGCGCTTTTGTAGAACCTCTCCATCTCAAAAGCTTTATATAGATTCTCATACCCCTCCGAATAAATCAACGCTAAAGGTCGGCGACTTTTCGTAGATCGGACATAGCCATTATTATGATATTCCAATCGATCCTTAAGAGAAGCCGTGCATCCTATATATAGCTTCTTATCTTTCAAGCTTTTGAGAACGTACAGATACTGCATGGTGATAGCTTGCTATCATTGCCGAGCGACGTCCTACCATTAGCCTCGCCCATAGGCTACGGCCGAGGGACGATCTCGGAATATCAAAAGACTACCTTGTATAGTGTACGTCACCTGCTGATAAAATTCAACGGCATGTGTACAACTCAATGATGGAATATGCTATGCTTATTCTTGTATCACAATTAACAACTATTTTCACATATGAACAGCAACAAGTTCATGGATGTAAATCCGCAAAAAAGAGGCGAGGGGATGATGGGTGATGAAATGCCGATGGAAGGAATGTCCCGGCCGTCGCGTTTGGGTAAATTAAAGGACATGTGCGCAAAATGCTATCCGCGCACGGCGTATGGCTGGCTTGCCACCCTGGTCGGCGCAGTATTGGTATGGTATCTGCTTGTTTCCTTGAGCATTCTGCCGTCACTGACGTTCCCGCTGGTTGATGGCGGAAAGTGGCAGGCGGTGTTCCTGTCCAACGGCCAGGTCTATTTCGGCCATCTGCACGAATTGAACAGCGACTACGTTGATCTTACGAACATCTATTATCTGAATGTCACCGGCCAGGCGCAGTCAACAAGTCCGAACGCCCAGCAGCAAATCAGCTTGGTAAAGATGGGCAATGAATTGTACGCACCGGAAGATATGATGAACATTCCGAAGTCGCAGATCGTCCACTGGGAGAACATGCAGGCGAATTCGCCGGTAGTGCAGGCGATTGCCGCCGCAGTCACCCAGGCACAGCAACGGGCCGCAGCTCCCGCAGCAAATGCTCCGACAGCTCAGCAACCGGCTGCAGCCCCGGCAGCGACCGCTCCCGCAAAATAGTGTCGCTATTCAAAAAACGCCCCTTCGGGCGTTTTTTGTTTTGAGCTGTTATCCGATCAGATCGCGGTAGCCGTTCATGAAATCCGCGTAGGTCATCGGCTTCTTTCCTTCGGGCTGCACTTTCTTCAGATCGAGCCTCCCGTCGGCAAGATCCGCCTCCAAAAGCTTCAGGCGCAGATCTTTTCCATTCTTCAGATGCAGTACCGTAAAAGCACCCGGCTCCGGATTGAGCGCGCGGATTTTCAGCCATGCTGACCGGGGATCGCCCGCCAGATCGACTTCGGCATCAGCGGTGACAAATTTGCGCGTAAACGTCGCCTTCGATTCGTCCTGGGGCACGGCGGTCAGGGAGTCGTCCAGCCAGGCCGGCATCGTCGCGATCAGCAGGTCGGCGCTCAGGCGAGCCAGTTTTTCAATCAGCGAAACATACGTGTCCTGATCGGTGATGGCGAGTTTTTTTTCTGCAAGCACCGGTCCGTTGTCCACTTTTTCATCGATCAGGAACAACGCCGTCCCGGTTTCATTCTCATCATGCAACAGAACGCTCTGTACCGGCGACGCGCCGCGGTAGCGGGGGAGCAGCGACGGATGGATACCGATGGTGCCGCGCGGCGGAATGATAAGCAGATCCTTTTTGAGGATCTTCCCGAACGCGGCGACAACGAAGAAATCCGCATTGAGCGAACGCAGGTGGTCCAGGTCCAGCGGCTTTTTGGCATCGCGGACCGCCTCAACCGGCGGCATCCCGGCCGCAATCAGGGAATCCAGAATGATCTGAGCGAAGGCGGATTCGCGTCCGCCGAAGAAAATATAGCGAGGTATCATGTGTCAAGTATCAAGTGTCAGGTTATGGAGTGTCAAGGATTCGTCTTTGTTGCGCGACCCTCCTTTATTCCTAATTCGTTATTCCCGATTCGTCAGTTCATAGGTATGCAGATCTTTCGCCTTATCAATGAAAACGGTGCCGTTCAGGTGGTCCGATTCGTGCTGGAAAATGCGCGCGAGCAGACCCCATGCCTTTATCTTGATCTTCTTCCCGTTGCGGTCGTACCCCTCAAGCACCACGCGCATGGGACGGGTCACCTCGCCGAAAATATTCGGTACGCTCAAGCATCCTTCTTCCAGCGTGCTTTTCTCGTCGGAAACCTTGGTCAGCTTGGAATTGAAGATGGCGTAGAATTTTCCTTCCGCCTGCGCGACGAACACGTGCATGTCCAATCCGATCTGATTCGCGCTGAGTCCGACGCCGTTGGCGTTTTTCATCGCTTCGCGCATCGTCTTCAGCAGGTCGCGGATCTCCTGTTTGGAATGCTTGGCGAAATCAAACGGCGCCATCTTTTTGCGCAGCAGCTTCGCCTCCTGTTTGTTGTCGATAAGCCAGATGCCGTATTCGGTCATAGGAAAGTGAAAAGTTTAAAATTAAAAGTTAAAAAAGGGATGCTTTAGGTTTCGATTTCGGATCGTCGTTACGCCGGCGTTCCTGGAGCAGTTTCATGAAATAGGCACCCTTATTCTCCACCGATTTCCGTTCGGCGATGTCCTTCGCGATGCGGACCAGTTCGGCGCTGTTGTGGGTTTTTGCGAGGCGCATATAGAGCGATTTATGTTCCTTATCGCCCAGAATCTCCGCGAGAAGAAGTCCTGTGGACTGGTGCGGCTGGTAGACGTGGGATTTCTTCACCCGGTCTTTCAGGGTGTTCACGTAGCTTTTATTGAGGTCGCCGAGCTGATCCATAGGATGATTTTATTGTATGCTATTATTGAAATACGTTCTACTCCCATGAAAAGGCGACTCTTTCTTTCCATCGCGATTCCCCGGCGGATCAATGACGCCATCGGGCGTGAAGTGGAGAAAATCCGCTACGGCTTCACCGACGAAGTCCGTTTCATTGATGACGCGGAACGGCACATCACGATCTCTTTTCTCGGTTCCCAGGCCGATGAAGCCATGGCGGACATCTCCGGCGCGATGGCGGTTGCGCGGACATTCCCGGCTCCGACGGTCAGCTTCGATATGATTACCTACGGTCCGCGGCGGGGGGAACCGCGAATGATCTGGCTGAACGGCGACCTTGAGACCGATAAAACCCTCCATGAATTGAAAGAGGAAGTGGAAAATCGGCTTATCGACGGCGGCATCAGTTTCCAGCGGGAATATAAGCGTTTCCAGACACACGTCACGCTGGCGAAGATGAAAACGCATGAAGCGCTTCCGGAACTGTCCGTGCCGTTCCGGCATTCATTCGTCCCGGAGTCGCTGGACCTGATGGAATCGCACATGTCCCGCACCGGCGCGACGTACGAGCTTTTACAAAAAATGCCGTTTCAAGTATCATAAATGGATATGCTGCAGCACTTCAGGGAGAAATACGGACATCGCATTCCATTGTATACGGCGGTTTTTATCGTGGCCGCTGCGGCGGGCATCGCGCTGTTCTACGGAGGATATGAACTGGGCATCCGCCATCCGAAGGTGGTGACGCTGGACAATGTGACGAACACTGATGCCAAATCGGATATCACCGCGAATTTCGGCACGTTTTGGGAAGCCTGGGATGTCATGAAGAACGAATACCTGAAAGGAGCCGACCTGACGAATCAGAAGATGGTGTACGGCGCGATCACGGGCCTGGTCAATTCCGCCGGCGATCCGCACACGATATTCCTGCCTCCGCCTGATTCGGTGAAATTCCAGCAGGATGTATCCGGCAATTTCGGCGGCATCGGCGCGGAGATCGGCATCAAGAACAGCCAGCTTGTCATCATCGCTCCACTCAAGAACAATCCGGCCGAGCAGGCGGGTCTGAAAGCGGGGGATGCGATCGTCGCGATCGACGGTAAATCGACCGACGGCATCGATGTGAACAGTGCGGTGGAGAAGATCCGCGGCGAAATCGGCACCACGGTGACGCTGACCATTTTCCGCGACGGCTGGGATCATACCAAGGACTTCAAACTGGTCCGCGCGAATATCCAGGTTCCGACGCTGGATACCGAAATGCTTCATATCAACGGCAAGACCATCGCGCACATCTCGCTGTACGCCTTCAACGAGAATGCTCCGCTCGGTTTCTATCAGGCTGCGCTGACGGCGCTCTTCAACAAGTCCGACGGCATCATCCTGGATCTTCGCGATAATCCGGGCGGCTATCTGGAGGTGGCGACCAATCTCGCCGGCTGGTTCGTGAACAAAGGAGCGGTCGTCGTCAAAGAACGTTATCGCACCGGTAACGAAGACACCTTCTACGCGAACGGCAACGAAGCGCTGAAAGATGTGCCGATGGTGATCCTGGTGAATAAAGGTTCCGCATCCGCCTCTGAAATTCTCGCCGGCGCCCTCCGCGCGATCCGCGGCGTGAAACTGGTGGGTACGAACACGTATGGAAAGGGGACGGTGCAGGAACTCCGCACACTCAGTGACAACTCGCAGATCAAATTGACGATCGCCAACTGGGTATTGCCGGACGACACCATCATCAGCGAAGACGGCCTTGCGCCGGATGTGGAAGCGGACCTGTCCGATGCCGACATCGCAAATCACAACGACAGCCAACTGAAAGCTGCTGAGGATACGCTGCTTAAGGAACTCGGCAAATAGTCCAGAGTCAAAGGTTGAAGGTCTATAAAGTGAGAAATAAAAAAAGCCCCCGACCGAAGTCGGGGGGTACGAGAGCGGTCCTCCCACAGTACGAATACGAACAGCCGCAGGAGGCACACATGACCCCGAAGGGTCACCCCGGTTGCTTAAGCCGAGTAATTGTACGTGGTTTAATACTACCTCAATTCAAATAATTTGTCAATACCCTAAAAAACATCCCGCAAATGCGGGATGTTTTTTTAGAGAACGCTGACGACGGTTATCTTTCTTCGTGATCCGTCGAAACGGGTCTTCTTGGAAGTGGTGAATTTCACTTTACCGTTCTTCATCGCGTAGATCGTGTCGTCGGCTCCCTGTTTGACGTTGGTGCCGAGCGAATACTTGCTGCCGCGCTGGCGGATGAGGATCTGTCCTGCCATCGCCATTTCGCCGTCCGCTTTCTTTACGCCGAGCCGTTTTGATTCTGATTCTCTATTATTATGGGCTGCGCCCACCGATTTAGTATGTGCCATAATTTCCCGAGAGCGAAGCGATTGGCTGAAATTATGAGCATCCCGCCGTAGCTTTAGCGGAGGCGGACGCCATTCATTTGCTTATCGCAGCACCCTCAATTAATTTACCTAATCTATAGTATACCATACTGACGGATAATGCAAGAGGCGTGGGGTGGTCGAAGGTACAAAGTACAAAGTCAAAAGTCATAAAACTAAAAATCATAAAGTTGAATAAAAAATCCCCCGACCGAAGTCGGGGGGGGTGATGTCTAAATGGTGAGTGAAGATGACGAGATCAACCGGATCAAGTTTCGCATTTCGGATTCCTCGATCATAGACGGCTTTGCCGGCATCGAAAGGTCGGGGCGGATCGGATCGACATACGGCGGTGCGCCGAAGGTCTGGAAACCAAGTTCATCGCTCACTTTACCGCCGCAAAGCGTTTCAACGGTTACGGATATCTTTCGCAGTACAGACGCCTCGTGTTTCTTTTCCTCGGCTATTTGGTATTCCTCCCGAACATTATTATGCTCAAAATTGATGAACGCTCTCTCATACATCATTCCAAAACCTCTTTCTATCGCCTCTTCCGGCGATTCGCAAGAATCAGAAGGAACAGTCTGAACGAGTGATCCGCCGATAGAGATGACCACTCCCTCGGGAAACGTGCGCAATTTCAACGTGAAACCGCCATGTCGCGTCTTGGTTCCTGGCTTATTGTTCCAATCCGGTTCCCATTCTTGGAAATAACTGGCAAGCGATTTAGAAGCACTCCGCTTGCTTTTCCAGAATACTTGTTTCAGCTGATTGAGGAGTAGTTCTTCGAGCATCTTTCCTCCCATGTTATCAACGAAGCCGTTTCTATAATAGCGATAAATGGAATAATTGTCAAAGCCGTTCTGCAGTCATTAGAAATTAGAAATTAGGAATTAAAACTCATGACGCATGACTCATGACGCATGACTCGTGACTCTTGATTCATGACACTTGCCACCTGACACCTGAAACATGAAACCTTATGGACCTTATGGACCTTTGACTTTACAGACTACCCCAAGTATCCCACCTGTTTCAGCCATTTCTCATTTTCCCATTCCCAGAGTCTCTTCGCGCCGAGGAAGGCCTGGAAGTCGTGCTTCCAGTCGGGGAATTCCTGCAGTTCAGTGACGCCGGTGAGTTCGGACCATTCGTGCTGATCCTGCGGACACATCGTCTTTTTCCCGCGGCGGATTTTGTTGCGGCCGCCTTTCGGGCGCATCGTCGCGCCACACTTGAGACAAGTGCGGACCTGATCGATCCGGAGAATCCAGCGGGTCTGCAGCTTGGGCAATTCGTCCAACAGAGCTTCTATATATGCGGCAGTCTGGAGGTTGTAGTCGCGATAGATCGCCTGAGAGGTCTTGATATCCAGGACGCCGAACTTGCCGTCCACCAGCGCCAGCGTATCGATCGTGCCCGCATACCGGTGTTCCGGATGGAAGATGCGCTTTTCCACGAACTTCGGGTCCACGCGGATTTCGCGGGTCTTCACGAAATCAAGAAATCCCTGCACGGCCGGTGCGATGGAAGCGGGGATATGCGGATGCTCGCCGACCATCAGTTTTTCCACGGTTTCGTGGATCAGCGTCCCTTCCCGCGCGGAATTTTCGGTGATCGCTTTTGCGGCATTGTAACTCGCGGCCTCGCCATAGAACCGGTAGAGCGCCGGTTTGGATTTTATCTCGACTATTTTCGTGACGCGCGGATACCACTTGCCGTCGATGGCATATCCGGCCTGATCCTTGAATTCCTCGACATTGGAATAATCGAAAAGCGACATAGATGGATATATTCTTGCATGGTATCGGTTTTTTGGATAGAGTGAAGAGCGGATAGTGCGAGCGTGGAGAATACCGTGCTGACGAAACCCGAGAAGTCCTTCGTCCGGCTGCTCCGGGATGGAACGGCCCGGCAATATCTGCGGTGGCAGAGGATCTCGCCGACGCATATCCAGGTGCACATTGACGACGTATCGGTTTCGATGGATCGTGTCGGTGAGATGCCGACGCTTTCGGTGGGATTGGAAAATACCGCACGCCACGATGTCAGGGATATGAGCCTCCAGAAAGCGCTGTTCTGGATCCACTTCTGGTCTACGGTCGATTCCACGAGCGCCTTCTGGTATCCGGATGCCTTTCCTCTCCAAAAACCGCGGCGATGGCAGCGTGCGCGCGGACGATTTCTCGCGCGGCTCACCTCGGCCGCACAACGACTCTTCTGAGTCGTTTTTTCATGCACGTTTGCTTGACGGGAGGACTGTCTTTGCGTAGGGTGGAGAGGACTCGTGAATCCTTGAAAGGTGAAAAATGAAGAAGATCGCACTCGGCGTGCTCGTACTCGGCCTTGCGGGATGCATGGCGGACGTCCGTCAGGACGCGCATACCTACATCCTCAAGGAAGTTCCGGTGGTGATGACCGGCGCGATGGACGGAAATTCATCGGCCTCGGGAAATCAGCTTGGACCGACTGTCGAGATGGCTCTGCTGGACCAAAGCCGGCCCGGGACGAAGCAGCTGACCGATCCGGAGGAGGACGTCTCGCTGCTCGCCTGCGCTTCGACGGTGCGCATCGAGATCGACCCCGCGCTCAGCGAATGGTTCAGCAACTACCAGTATTCCGAACTGTTCAGTGCCGAGCGGGTGACGACCGACGCCACCTGGCCCCGCCGCTATTTCGCATCGGGAGCCGTGGTCATCAAAGTGGATGACACTCCCCGTAAACGCGAGATCGAGGATGCGCTCCGCATTCTGCGCAACCACTCGTGTCCCGGAAAGAACTGAGCTGCAGCAATGCAGCTTTTTTATTTGGCTCAACCACTGCGCCCGTATTTTATAGGTATTGACAAATAAGCACTCGATATGCTAGATTATATTTAATCCACAGGCGCAGTAGTCCTTCTCGCAACGGTCTCGAGGCCGTTGGACCCCGAGAAGAGCGCGCTCGTAATACGTGGAGCGAACGGATCCCGTGGGTCCGTGGCCCTGCGACCATGCTCTAGCGGAGGGTCTCTGCTAAAGCTAAGGACAAAGGGCTCCTTTTACTCGGCTTAGGCAACCGGGTCGACTCTTCGGAGTCGTGATCGGCTTTGGAACTCAATCCTCAGCTGTCAGCGCCTTCCCCCAAAGCTTCGGCTGCGGGGGATTTTTTTATATCAGTTTTAGCTCTGGATTTCTCTCAATAAATACCGTACAGTGAAAATATCCTTGAAAATCCGAAAGAGGACGAATGCACGTAATCGTCGTCGTTGGGAAACCGAGTAACGAAGATTCACGCAAGGATCGGTTTGAAATCGCTGCGACCAATACGATCCTTAACCTCCGTATAGATTTCGATATGGCTCGGAAAGACGATCTTTCTTACGTCTGGGGACCTGCTTCGCGGGTACAGAAGCGCCTTGAAGCTATCTTCCTGGAGAAGCGCGACGAAGACATCTGCCTTTTCTATTTCGGCCATGGGGCTGAGTACGGATGGGCGATGCTAGGCGATCGACGCCCCGGCTCCGTCCTCGCGTACGAAGACCTCCGGCTGACGCTTGCGCAGCATTCCGGAAATCTTCTCTTTATCAACGCTCCGTGCTACGCCGGCGCCGCATCCGATGCGCTGGAGGGACATGGCGGAGCGCATTGTCTGATCGCTCTGGTCCCTCGCGATAAATGCGGCTATCCCGAAAACTTCATCCATTCCATATTCGGATCTTGGCGCGCTCGCCGCTTTTTCAATCCGCGAGATCCCTGTTTTGGGAATGTAGAAGACAATGCCCCTGTCGTCGAAGGCGATATCGAGTTGCAGCAGCTGATGTTCCCGAAAAAGGAGGCATTCGTATGAACCGGAAAGAGCGCAAGAGCTACGTCGAGCTGACGCGATACCTGATTCTCATTGCTGCGACGGTCGCGTTCGCCGTAGCGACTTATCCGCTGCTCTATTATTCCGGTGCGCTGAAATTGATGAATGACATTTCAGTGGCGTTGACGATTTCGCTGCGCAACCTGATTGAACACCAGAATCCTACGATCACCGTCCCGTATCCGAAGCAGCCGCGCCGGTAGAGTATCATCCCCCCGCCATTCCAGGTGGCGGGGACCCGCCCTCGCACCTTTGATAAGGTAGTGAGGGTTTTTTAATTTCCCCGCCACTGGTACAATAAGAGACATGGACCTGACCACGATCGCCATTTTCATACTGATCCTTATCGGCTTCGCCGTACTGTACGCCGCGATCAAGAATCAACCGCAGCCGGAGACAAAAAAAGATGAACAGTCGCTTCTGATGCTCCAACAACAGCTGCAGGATCTGCGCCGTACCTTGGATACGCAGCTCGGCGCCTCCACGCGCTCCATGCAGTCGCAGTTCAGCGAGAGCGCGAAAATCATCCGCGATGTCACCGAACGCCTCACGAAACTGGATGAGACCAACCGCCAGGTGGTCAGCTTCGCCGACCAGCTTCAGAATCTGCAGGACATCCTGAAGAATCCGAAACAGCGCGGCATCCTCGGCGAATATTATCTGGAGGAGATCCTGAAGAACGTCCTGCCGCCGGGCCGCTATCAGATGCAATATCCGTTCAAGAACGGCGACATCGTAGATGCGGTCATTTTCGTGCAGGACAAAGTGATTCCGATCGATTCCAAGTTCAGCCTGGAAAATTACAACCGCCTTCTGGAAGCGCACGAAGAATCCGAACAGGCCGATCTGGAAAAAGCATTCAAGCAGGATCTCAAAAACCGCATCGATGAGACGGCGAAATATGTGAAGCCGGAAGAGGGGACGATGGACTTCGCGTTCATGTTCATCCCGGCGGAAGCGATTTACTACGATCTGCTCGTCAACAAGATTGGCGCGGCGAAAACGAACACGCGCGACCTGATCCAGTACGCATTCAAGGACAAACATGTCATCATTGTTTCGCCGACGTCGTTCCTGGCGTATCTGCAGACCGTTCTCCAGGGATTGAAGGCGTTGCAGATTGAAGAATCCGCAAAGGAGATCCGTAAGCGGGTGGAGATGCTCGGCAAACACCTCGGCAGTTACGAGGATTACATGAAAAAGCTCGGCACCCACCTCGGCACTTCCATCAATATGTACAACAGCGCCTATAAGGAGCTCGGGAAGATCGACAAGGACGTTCTGAAGATCACCGACTCGGCCATCGGCATCGAACCGGAATTGCTGGAACGACCTGAACTGACGGAAGTGGAATAGAAAAGAGCGCGTAGCTCTTTTTTATTTGACCGGCGCCTTATTTTTATTTACAGTAGTATCAGTTCTCAAAAATGCGAGGTGATGATGAGCGAGCTTGAAAAGCAATCCGGACCTCTGATGAGCAGTGAGATATACGGAATTCTCGAAGTCATCGGCAAGAAAATACAAGCGGGTGAATTCGACGGCCAACTCGGCGGAGGATCGCCCCACGACTGGCAGATCCGTATAAGCGGCACCAAGAAGATAAAGTTCTCTTTCTTCTCGTACGACCGGTCGAACAGCGCCCTCGTCTTTCCGGTGCTCATATGCGGGCCTCTGGTCCCGATGATCGGGATGCTGACCTATAGCATAGCGCTTTCCTTTCTCGCATTTGTTGTCGGCATGGCGATGATATGGCTCGTTATACACTGGCTGGGAAACATATTCGGGAAAGACAAGCGCTATATGACCGGACGACTCACTGTCGCCAATGAATCATTGGTGATGGAATCCCGGTGCGCCGTAGGGTCTGACGGGAGGGTTTGGACCGAAAGCGGATATGCCGATCTCGCGCAACTGCAGCAGATGGTGATCGAGCGGATCAAGATGATCCATTCCGGCAGAGGCAATCTGCCGAAGATGAAAAAGTACCTCAACGATTCAGAAGGAGCGTAAGCTCCTTTTTTGTTTTATACTGACCGTATGGAAAAACATGACGAGCTTTACCGGAAAAAATGGCGGAAATTCCAGCAGCGGGCGTGGCTGTTCCGGTTCATTCCGTTCGTGGATTTCGTATTCGCCGCGGGATCGCTCGCGACCGGTAACGTTCATGAAGCGTCCGACTTCGATGTGATTGTCGGCGCACGACAGGGGAGAATTTTCACTGTCCGCTTTTTCTGCTTTCTTGTTTTCAAGCCGCTTGGCCTCTGGGCGCGCCATCCCGATCACTCAAAAGATCGCATCTGCTTCAATCATTTCGTGACTCCGTACGGCTACCGCCTCCGTCCGCCGCATAACGCCTATTGGCAGAACTTGTATGCGTCTTTGATTCCGGTCTACGGCAATCCGCGGATCATGCAGCGGTTCTGGCGCGCGAACCGGGGATGGATGAAGGGACCGAAACTCTATGAACCGATGTCGGACAAACCGCTCGGCCGGAAATCATGGATTGCGAAACTGGGCGAGGCGATGCTTGCCGGCAGGTTTGGTACCTGGGTTGAGCTCAAGCTGAAAAATCTGCAGTTGGAAACCATCGCTTCCGATCGGAATCATCAGGAAGAATACAAACCGCGGATCATCATCAGCGATGACGAATTGGAGTTCCATCCGCATACGAAACGAATTGAGGAATACAGCGCGTAGTCCAAAGTCCATAAGGTCGAAGGTCCATAAGGTCCGTCAGATTTCATGTTTCAGGTGTCAGGTGGCAAGTGTCATGAGTTTTAATTCCTAATTCCTAATTCCTAATTCCTAATTCCTGCATTTATTCGTGGTGTTCGTATAACCCATGCATTCTGTTCGTATTAGACTGTTCGTAGTGTTCGTGTGGCCATTCTTATTCGCATTAAACCCAATTACTAATGACCAATGCCTGATGACTGATTGCGTAATCTTTCCTTGACTAATTCTACTTATTGCAGTAAGATATCATCGACACACCAAAAGGCGTTTCGCGGAAAATCCACGAGGAGGATGGTTGTATGTGGAGCGCAATACTCGCTCTTCTGACTACGGTCGCGATCACGATGCTTGCAACTCTTTATATCAATGAAGGCGAGGTCTTTCTCGGAGTTCTGTACGCCGCTTTCGCCGTCACCGTTGGATGCAGTGCGCTTACCATAGCGCGACGCGCAGGAGCCGGCCATCCCGACACCGACTTGCTGCCTCCGGGCATCTACTCCGTCCTCTCGTCGGTGAAAACAAAAAACGGGTACGCCGTTGTCACCCGCATGGATTCCGGCAACGGAAGCGTGCACATGTACCTGCTCAAGACGGATCCACCGAAGCACCTCAAGTCCACCGAGTACGGATTGATCCGGCCGTATCCGTGAAGCGGCACACGTCCCCCGACAGATCGTATCGTCGGGGGATTTTTTTATTGAATCAACTTCTGTCGCCTTGTGATAAATACCGACCTTCTCTATACTGAAGACAGATCCGTGAAATGAGGTTCCGTGGCGAAACAGGCGAACCCGTGGGAAGATCTCGCGGAAGAGGCACTGGTGGAGCTCGTTGCCGAGGGTGCACTCAAGGGATTTCTGCGCAACAGGCAGAGCGACTGGCTCGACTGCGAAGGAATCGATTTTCTCCTTTTTCTGAACAACGGGTCCTCGCTCACCATCCAGGTGAAAAGCGCGCACGGCAATCTGAAACACAAGATAAAGGAACACCTCCGCAAGCATCCGTTTGTCAGATCGATCCTGTTCGTCCTCCTTCCGGAACAACCTGAAAACTCAGTCGAGCGGCAGAAGGCCATCGCACTGGTCAAGAAAGACATTTCGCGCCTCATCGCTCCTTACCGCTAAGGAGCTTTTTTATTTGCTTTTATCTTTGACTGAGAAGGCGCTGCTGGTGTAGGCTCAGAACAGATCACCGACAAGAGGAAACCGATGAAAGCGATCCTGCTGCTATACGACGAGGCCGAATCCCGCATCGCCGTTGAGGCAGTGCGCGGACAGAAGGAAAAGCAGAAAGTCGATTACCGATGCACCTGCGTCCGCAATGCCACGCTGGAAAAAGCGCGGCGGTTGCTTCGCTACCTCCGTGTGCCGTGTCGGATGAAACCGGACGAGACCGCCATTCTGACCTCCACGCATTTCGTCGCGGGCTCGGACATCCAGCGGGCGATTCACGACGCGATCAGGCGTTTCGCCGATGACGACATTCTTCTGTTCTACTCAGGCCACGGCGGAGAACAAAGTTGGGATCTGGGTGAACGGATGAACACTCGGAAATTCGTGCTCTTCAAGGAGCTCGCAGGCATGATCGCGATGAGTGCCCGGAAGCATGTCGGAATCATCGCCGATTGCTGTCACACACTTGCCCTTGACCGCTATCTTGCCGATCTGAGAAAACTGGACGGCCGGTATCTCCTGATCGGATCAAGCCAGGCGGATCGTGTCGGCAGCGAGAACGTCTCCCTGGCCCATCCGATATGCGACGCGTGGGAGTTCCGGCAGATGGCGGATATCCGCGTCGGGAAGATCGAGAAACTCCAACACGGAACCGTCATGGACATTCCGTTCAATGCTCCGTACATATCCGGCGGAAATCCCGACTGCAAATGCGGAGAGGAGATCGTCGGCGGACTGACGTATCTTCCGTATGAACGCCCTCCGCTCCGCCGCGGAAGCAACCTCGATCATCTGTTCTTTCCTCCCGAGCCCTAAGGGGCTCTTTTTGTTTTCTTCCCGGCGCCGGTAGGCAGAGCTATGGAGAATATTATCGAAGTCCGACTTCACTATTCAGGTGCTATTCCATGGGATAGCACATAATCGATCATAAAAAACGTACGGCATTGACGGCGTCGGACTCGTGACTTAAAATAACAAGGAATAAGTTACACTTAAAAAGTCATATGAACTTACAACCATTAAACGATCATATTTTTCTTGAGCCGGTCGAGGAAGTGAAAACAACCAAGTCGGGCATCGTCCTGCCGGAAACCTCCGAAAAGGAGAAGCCGATGACGGGCATGGTCGTCGCCGTCGGTCCGGGCAAACTGGATGACGCCGGCAAACGCGTTCCGATGTCGGTGAAAGTCGGCGACAAGGTCCTGTTCAAAAAATACGGTCCTGACGAAATCGAAATGGACGGCAAGAAATATCTGGTCGGCGAAGAAAGCGACATATTGGCAATCATTCAGTAGCGTTCGAGCTTTTTCAAGTTCAAATTGTTCTAGCTGAACAAGCGGTGCGATTGAACAACTACAACATTTATCATTAGAACATTTTATCTTATGGCAAAAATCGTAAAATTCAACGAAGACGCCCGCGCATCGCTCAAAAAAGGTATTGATACGCTCGCGGAAGCGGTCCGCATGACGCTCGGTCCGCGTGGGCGGGCGGTCGTAGTGGAAAAGGGCTACGGCGCACCGCAGGTGACTCTGGACGGCGTGACGGTCGCGAAAGAAATCGAACTGGAAGACAAATTTGAAAATCTCGGCGCCGAGCTGATCAAACAGGCAGCCGACCGCACCAATGACAACGTCGGCGATGGAACAACGACTTCCATTGTATTGACGCACGCGATGATCGAAGAAGGGGAGCGCGCGATCCAGACCAAGGGATTCAACGTCATCCAGCTCGCCGAAGAACTCAAGGCCTCCAGCGCCCGGATTCTGCAGGCGCTCGAAAAGCAGCGCGAGATGATCAATGACAACAAGAAAGTGGAAGAGGTGGCGACGCTTTCCTCCAAGCATCCGGAAATCGGCAAGCTTATCGCGGAAGTCATGGCGAAAGTGGGCAAAGAAGGCGTCGTGACGGTTGAGGACTCCAACACCATCGCAAATTCGTTTGAGATGGTGGAAGGCATGCAGTTCGACCGCGGGTACGTGTCGCAGTACATGGTGACCAACACGGAAAAGATGGAAGCGATGCTGGAGAATCCGTATATATTGGTAACCGACAAGAAGATCTCTTCCATCCAGGAAATACTGCCGCTGCTGGAAAAAGTAGTCCAGGCGGGCAAAAAGGAAATGGTGATCGTCGCCGACGATGTGGACGGCGAGGCGCTGACGACCCTGGTTCTGAACAAATTGCGCGGAATCTTTTCGGTTCTCGCGGTGAAGGCGCCGGGATTCGGCGACCGCCGCAAGGAAATGCTGCAGGATATCTGCACAGTGACCGGAGCTGATTTCATCTCTGATGAACTCGGCAAGAAATTGGAATCGGTTGACGTCAGCCAGCTCGGCCGCGCTCGCCGTGTCGTCTCCACCAAAGACACAACGACGATTGTGGACGGCGCAGGCGACAAGGAATCGATCGAATCCCGTGTCAGCCAGTTGCGCGCCCAGCTCAAGAAGAGCGATTCTGATTTTGATAAGGAGAAACTGCACGAACGCATCGGCAAGCTGTCCGGCGGCGTCGCAGTGATCAAAGTAGGCGCACCGACCGAATCGGCGCAGAAAGAACTCAAACAGCGCGTGGATGATGCGGTTGCCGCAACGCGCGCCGCGATGGAAGAAGGAATCGTTCCTGGCGGCGGCATGGCGCTCTTCAACGCCATCAGCGACGCCAAAGCGATGAAAACGGACAGTGACGTCGAAAAGGCGGCTCAGACGATATTATTGAAAGCGCTTGAAGCGCCGATCCGTGCGATTGCGGAGAATAGCGGCCAGAATGCAGGAACGGTTATCGCAAAACTCTCCGCTGAAAAGGCGAAGTCAAAAGACGCGTGGCTCGGATTCAATGCGATAACGAACGAAATCGCCGACCTCAAGAAAGCCGGCATCATTGATCCGCTGAAAGTGACCAAGACCGCATTCATGAACGCGATTTCTTCCGCCGCGACCTATCTGACCATCGGCGCGGCAGTCACTGAAAAACCGGAACCGAAACAAAATCCGCCGATGGGCGGCATGCCGGGAGGAGTGGGCGGTTACTAATTCACGCATCCCCGAAGCCGCGTTCTTGCGCCAATTTTCTGCGCGAAGTAGAATGTGTAATATACCTGCGCGCTTCTATGCCCCGTCAAAACCCCGAATTTCTCCACAAGAAATACAGCGACCTCTCCGGATCCAAACCGGTGGAAAAAGCCGTTCAAAAAGCCCGTCGTGAAGGAGAACCCATTCCCGACAAGAAGCTCGCCCGCATCCAGACCTATCTGGACCGCATGGAAAAGATCGTGGACAGCGAACGGGGCGGGGAACTGCTCAAACACAAACTGCGGAAAGAATTTGCATGGGATACTTCCGACCCCGACGCGATGGAGCGGGTTTCCCGCGCCCTGTACGCCTCCGAGCGGAAAATCATGCGCGAACGGGGTCAATCGGAAGAACTGCGGGAGCTGGAACGGAGAGTCTCCGAGCAGGAGCGGCTTGATTTCCTGAAGCCAGAGATTGAAGAAAAGAGCAGGGTGCAACTCAGAACCCTTGATATCTGGCTTGAGTATCTCCGCGAGAACGATGCGGAGTATGAAATGTGGTTCCGCTATTATGTCGCCCGCAATCTCCAAAAGATGGGCGCGTTCAATAAAGAAAAAGGGGAATATGCCAAGCGGACGAAAGAAACCCTCGCTCCTTTCCCCGAACTGAATGCCGAAGCGCTGGGAGATGTGAAGCGCTGGCTCACCAGCGGCATCGGCGACCAGGAATTCACCGGACCCGAAGGCCTGAAGAAAAAAGAAAAGCTCCAAAAACTCATCGCAAACGCCGACTTCGGAGGACTCTATGCGCTCGCGCAAATAGAGTCCGCGGGCAAGCTGAACCGCGAGTCCATTGAGGGCCAATGGATCAAATATGACCAGGGATCCGATCCCCATATTCTTGAGAATGCCCTCAAAGGCAAGGGGACGGAGTGGTGCACCGCTTCAGGCGCCGCGCCCGCCCATCTCAAAGGAGGCGACTTCTATGTCTATTTCACCAAAGGACTCAAGGGGACATATACTGAACCCCGCATTGCCATCCGCATGGAGAATGACCACGTTGCGGAAGTCCGCGGCGTCCGTCCCGGCACAACCCAGGAGCTGGAACCCGAACTGATTGATATCGCCCGTGAAAAATACCACCCTCTTCCCGGCGGAGACAACTATGACCGGAAAGCGGATGATATGAAGCGATTGACTGAGATTGAGCGAAAAAATCAAAAAGGGGAACCGCCCTCCAAAGAAGATCTCCGATTCCTCTATGAGATTGACGGAAAGATACAAGGCTTCGGATATGGACATGACCCGAGAATCGAAGAACTCAAAAAGGGGCGAAATATCAAAAAAGACCTTTCTTTTGCGCTTGATATTCCCGAGGGGAAGATAAGCACCACGCAAGAAGAAGCCCTGAAAGGAGGCATACTCTATCACTATGGTTCCCTTAACCTTTCCAAACTCACCTCCGCCGAAGGCCTCACGCTTCCGCAGTCTGTTGGCGGCCATCTTAACCTTTCCGGCCTCACCTCCGCCGAAAAAAATACGTTAAAGAAAAAATACCCTCATTTCAGCATCATTTAAATTAAGGGAATTAGTTCTTGACACAGTGGAAGAGATCTCCACGGGTTATTTGCGGAAAAAGACAAGGCCGCTCTCAAAGAGTTATACAATGGTGAAAATAAGAAGGTCTTAAAAATCCGCTTGCCTAGCGCGGATTTTTTATTTTAAAATGGATGAAGTTCAAAAAATGGGGGTCATACGACTGAAAACGAAAGAATGCTCGTCGTCTTTACCCCGTTCTTAACGCTTGCTTTCGCCGGAGTCTATTTCAGTAATAAAGAGGATGAGAAAAAGCGCAATCAATGGCGGGTGATCGCTAAAGGAATCTATGACTACGCCGTATATGGCGAATACGATTATACCGTGAAGCATCGGAGCGGCGCGATGGTCCATCACACCAGCACAACTGTGCACGTGATGAAGGTGGCCGCGGTATATTTCTGCGATGGGCGAACCTGCGTCATGGAAGGCCGGCGCGACATGCCATTTCCGCAGGGAACCGTCGTCCACATTCTGGAAAACGGCCTCAACGAACTGAGAATTGAAGGAGCGGAATAATTTATTCCCGACTTGCGAGTCGGGAATTTTTATTCTAATTTTATAAGTAATGTCCGCCAATCAAAATAAAGTTTCTAAGCGCCTGACGAAAGAAGAGTACGGCCTCTGGCTTGCGTTCTCGGCTTCCTGCCGGGCTACCTGCCCGCGCGCGCGCGTCGGCTGCGTCCTGATCGACAAGAACGGCAACGTGGTCGCGACCGGATATAATGGATCTCTCCCGGGTGATCCGCACTGCGATGAAGTCGGCTGTAAGATCGAAAACGGCCACTGTGTTCGCGTCAAGAATCACGCGGAGAAGAACGCGCTGAACCGCGCAAAGAGCAACGGCACCTATGACCATCTCAAAGGCGGATCCGCATATGTCACCATCCGGCCCTGCAACAGCAGCGGGTGCTTTGACGGACTCGCCGATGCCGGCATCAAAAAAATCGTCTACCTGAAGGAATACAACGCCGATACCGTCGCCGATCATCAGAACAAGGTCTGTCTGGACATGGACATCGCCATGAAGCGATTCGATTCCGATGTGCAAAATCTGATGGAAAAAGTAGTTGAATTTCACCAAGGCCCGGGCGGGATTCTTAGTAAGTAATTTACGAAGTCCGACCTCGTAAAAATACCTCCACCGCTGACCTTATAGACTTTCGTCTCTATGACCTTTGACCATCTCCATCTTATCCACACGTGGGGATAAATCATCCTTGTTCTTTGCGTACGCGGAATCTATAGTAAAGAACATGGATAAAAAAACACTGGGGTACAAGCCGGATTTTTCCGGAGAGAGTTGGACTGCGGAGGAATTGGCGATCATTGAACCGTTCGCATCCGATCCGAAAGGACTGGTATCGGTGCTGACAAATCTGCCGCCGGAAATCACCGGTGCGCTCTGTTCGCGTGCCAGCCGCGCATCGGGCTCGCTTTTGAAGGTACTCCTGAAGGAATATCTGGATCCGATTCTGGAAGGAGAGGACCGGAAACTCGCCGGCGAACTCCGCGACACGATCGCGTTTCTGAAAAACGGAGGATTCAAGAACATCCTGAACAACCAGCGCGCACAGGCGTTCTATGCAAAGTGGCTCTCGCAGTACGGCGATGACTCCATCGCGCAGATGACCGGCACCCACATCGTGTTCTGGGGTATTTCGCAGGTGGCGATGAAATTCCTGGAAGACCGCCGCATCGGCCTGGAACCGATCGAGAAATCCACGCGCTACGTCAACTTCGGCAACAAGATCGGCGGCCGCTATCTGTATTACATCCCGAAACCCGATCTGGAAAAGCACGGCTTACTGAAGGAATACACGGAGACGATGGATCATCTGTTCGATACCTATGTGAAACTGCTACCCCCGCTCGTGGAATGGCTCAAGGCGAATTTTGATGACAAGGAATCGGTGCTGGAAAAGAAAGCATTCGATACGCTCCGCGGCCTGTTGCCGATGGCGACGCTCGGCCAGGTGGCATTCCGCGGCAACGCCCAGGCGCTGGAATATGTGATCAGTCGGACACTCAAAAGTCCAATCGGCGAACTCCGCTGGATCGCGAACGCCATGAAGACGGAACTGGATAAGGAAATCCCGTCCCTGCTGCTGCGTCTCAACGAAGAACGCTCGCAGGAATATCAGGACTACCTCGTCAGCCGCCCGGCGCGCGTGCGCGAAGCGCTGAACGAACTGGAGAGCAAGGTCGATATCTACCGCAACGAAAAACCGGAGGTCCGCCTGGTTGATTTCGATCCGCAGGCCGAAGACAAGATCCTGACCGCCATCCTGTTCCCGGAAAGCCATGCCTCATGGGAATCAGTCGCCCGGACCGTCGCGAAGCTTTCCAACGAGGAGAAGGACAACGTATTTGAGGCCTATCTCGGCGGACGCAAAGGACGCTGGTACAAGACCGGCCGGGCGCTGGAAAATTCTTTCCTGCGGTTTGAAGTCACGATGAACATCGGCGCCTACCGCGACCTGCAGCGTCACCGCATGATGACGCAGGAACGCCAGCGCTTCTCGACGCATCACGGCTTCGATCTGCCGCCGGAAATCAAAGAAGCGGGGATGGAAAAGGAATTTTCCGAAGCATTGGAACGCACGCACGATCTTTTCGTGAAACTGGAAGCGCTTGATCCGGATCTCGCGCAGTATGTCGTTCCGCTCGCATACCGCATGCGCTTCTATCAATATCAGAATATCCGCCAGGCTTTCTGGGAAAGCGAACTCCGCACTATTTCGCAAGGCCATCCCGACTACCGCTTCATCGAGCAGGAGAAATACAAACTCGTGAAGGAGCAGTTCCCGCGCATCGCGAAATACATGCTCGTCGATATGCAGAACTACGCCATCGCCCGCCGCAACACCGAAGAGCGCATCGCGGCGAAGGAAAGGGATCTCGTCGAGAAACTGAAGAAACGCAACCAATCCTAGTATGAAAGACGCCCAGATCAAAAAATTCATCGCCGAGGAAAAAGCGCGGCAGAAGAAAGTCATCAACCTGATCGCTTCGGAGAATTTCGTTTCTCCGGATGTGCTGGAAGCGCTCGGTTCCGAACTGACGAACAAATACGCGGAAGGATATCCGGGCAAGCGGTATTACGGCGGAAACACGGTCACGGACAAAGTGGAAACCCTGTGCCGCGAACGCGCGCTCAAACTCTTCGGCCTGTCGCCTGAGAAGTGGCATGTGAACGTCCAGCCGCTGTCCGGCTCTCCGGCAAACGTCGCAGTCTACACCGCGCTCGTTCCGCAGGGCGGGAAAATCATGGGCATGTCGCTCGATCAGGGCGGTCACCTGACGCACGGCCACAAAGTTTCCGCAACCGGCAGATTCTGGCAGCAAGTTCCGTATGGCGTGGACCGCAAGACCGAAACACTCAATTACGCGACGCTCAAAGCGCTCGCCGCAAAAGAGAAGCCGAATATCATCGTCGCCGGCTTTACCGCCTATCCGCGCGTCATCGACTTCAAGAAATTCCGCGACATCGCCGATGCGGCGGGAGCGTACCTGATGGTGGACATGTCCCACATCGCCGGACTCGTCGCCGGCAAAGCGTATCCGTCGCCGTTTCCGTATGCCGACATCGTCACCAGCACCGTGCATAAAACGCTCCGCGGGCCGCGCAGCGCGATGATTTTCGTCCGCAAAGACGAACGGGGATTGGATAAGCTGATTGACAAAGCCGTATTCCCGGGACTGCAGGGCGGCCCCCACATGAATCAGATTGCGGCCGTCGCCGTCGCGCTGAAAGAAGCGGCAACTCCGGCTTTCCGAAAATATGCCGCGCAAGTGGTAAAGAACGCGCACGCTTTCGCCGATGAACTCACCAAGCTCGGCTGGCGCATCATTTCAGGCGGTACCGACAGCCATCTGATCCTGATGGACACCTGGATGAACGGCAAAGGCATTCCCGGAAAGGAGGCGAGTGACCGGCTGGAAAAAGCGGGGATCATCGTCAATAAGAATGCGATTCCGTTTGATACGCGCTCACCGTTCGATCCGTCAGGCATCCGAATCGGCACCGCAGCGGAAACAACCCACAGCTTCAAAGAAAAGGATTTCCGTAAACTCGCGCACCGCATGGACTCGGTCCTGCGAAAATAACAGCCTTGGTGCTGCAACTTTTCAAACGCCGGGAGCGTAGTATACTAGTGATATGACTACTTTATATATCGT
Source organism: Patescibacteria group bacterium (assembly GCA_028865335.1). Taxonomy (GTDB): domain Bacteria; phylum Patescibacteriota; class Minisyncoccia; order UBA6257; family 02-FULL-45-10c; genus REEB48. Next base: position 36,726 of record JAGWKK010000002.1, read on the forward strand.
GCTGGGAGCATTGGCAGTGTTGGTTCTGTGGGTTATCGCCGCATATAACGGCTTGGTCCGGTTGCGCAATCGGGCTCAGGAAGCGCTTTCCGACATTGATGTACAATTGAAGCGCCGCTATGACCTGATCCCGAACCTCGTGGAATCGGTGAAAGGATATATGGCGCACGAGCGGGGAGTCCTGGAGAATGTGACCAAGGCGCGTACGGCCGCCATGCAGGCAGGCGGAGATCCGCTGCAGCGCGACAAGGCCGAATCGCAGCTTTCCAATACGTTGAAAACGCTGTTCGCGGTTTCTGAAAATTATCCGGACCTCAAAGCGAACGCGAACTTTCTGGACCTCCAGCGCGAACTCGCCGACACCGAAAACAAGATCCAGGCGTCCCGCCGGTTCTACAACACGATGGTGATGGATCTGAACACGCGCATCCAGACATTCCCGACCAACTTCATCGCATCATCATTCGGCTTCGCCGCGCAAAAATTCTTCGAGACCACCAACGCGAACGAACGCGAAGCAGTCAAGGTGCAGTTCTAAATGTTCTAAATGTTCTAGATGCTCTAGATGTTCTAGCGTTCATGGTGTTCTAGTGTTAGAGTAATATCCATGAATCAGTACGCTGATTATAGCTTCCGAAAGCTCGAGGTTTGGAAAATGGGGATGACTCTTGTGAATCGGATTTATGATCTAACGAGAAAGTTCCCCTCTGATGAGAAATTCTCCTTAACCTCACAAATTCGCAGGGCGGCAATCTCGATTCCATTAAATATCGCAGAGGGAAGCAACCGGAGAACAAAAAAGGATTTTGCATCCTTCGTGCGGATTGCAATCGGATCGCTTATGGAAGTTATGACTTGTCTGGAAATAGGTCTTAACCAACACTATCTCGATAACCAAACCTACCAAACATTTGAACAATCGATCGGGGTGCTTTATTTCAAATTGATCGCCCTTGATAAATACCTGACCAAGAAAACAAACGATTAGAAACCCTCAGACGCTTTCAATCATTAGAACAGCTACAACAACTAGAACATTAGAACGTATCCATATGCCTAATTTGTATACCAACAAGGAATCCAATATCCATAAGACGTGGCTGCTGTTCGCGGTCTTTCTCATGGCGGTCATCGGCATCGGCTGGGTCTTCACGCAGATCTACGGCAATCCTTCCATTCTCATTTTCGCCGTCATCTTCAGCATCGGCATGAGCATCACCAGCTATTGGTTCTCGGATCAGATCGTCCTCCGCATGGCGAACGCCGAACCGGTCAGCCGGGAGAATGCCCGCGAGCTCTATAACGTCGTGGAAAACCTTGCGATCACCGCCGGACTTCCGACGCCGAAAATCTACATCATCAATGAAGCCGCACCGAATGCGTTTGCCACCGGGCGCGACCCGCAGCATGCGGTTGTCGCGGTGACTACCGGCCTTCTGGAGCGTTTGGACCGCTCCGAGCTGGAAGGCGTCATCGCGCACGAACTTTCGCACGTCGGCAATCGCGATATGCTTGTGTCCACCGTGGCCGTGGTGCTGATCGGCTTTCTATCCATCGCCTCCAACTTTTTCATGCGTTCGCTGTGGTGGGGCGGGGGACGGCGCGACGACCGGAACGGCGACAACGGAATTCTGCTTCTCATCGGCATCGCCTTCGCCATCCTCGCGCCGATTGTCGGAACCCTCATGCAGCTCGCCATTTCCCGCAAACGGGAATTTCTTGCCGACTCATCCGGCGCCTTGCTGACTCGCTATCCGGATGCACTCATCAGCGCATTGGAAAAAATCTCGTCCGACCCGACGCCGCTTCCTGTCGCCAACAACACCACCGCGCACCTGTGGTTCGAAGACCCGTTCAAGGACGGTCCGCGCACCTCGTGGCTGCACAAGCTGTTCATGACGCATCCGCCGGTAGAAGAAAGAATTGCGGCACTGAAGGGGTTGAAGGTTTGACGAATCAAAGATAATATAGTATACTACTCTTAGTACTAAGGAGGTGATTGTCATGGCGCAAAACTCAACGAAGGCCCTTCTTAATGCGTTCGTGACGGCGACGTTCGGGCGCGGGAAAGGAGGAAACGCCTACATCCAGGTGCATATCCCGGGGGTTGGGGAGCGGTTTCTGTACAGCCCCGCTTCAACGATGCTGGAGTGCGCCAAGAGCCTCAGCAACGCGGAGCTCAGGATAGCGCTCATGCATTGTCGGGATCAGTTCAAGAAGTTCCAGACCAAGGGTCACGAAGACGACCTTCCGCCGATCTACTGCGACCTCATGAACCAACTCGAGGAGATCGCAAAGATCAGGAACCTCGGCTGGGTCCCGACGATGGAAGAGCACAAGCGGCTCGCCAATCTCACGTGGGATCTCCCGGCGCCGAAACCGAAGCCATAGCGCGGCGTCAGCCGCACAGGCCCGACTCGAAAGAGTCGGGCTTTTCTTTTTCATCTCAGTTGCGGGAACGATAAAAACGATATAAACTAAGTCCTAAGCGTTCTAAGTGTTCCACTTGTTATACTTGTTCTAACGATAAACAAGTGAGCGAATGCGAGCGATAGAGCACTAGAACGAGCGCAGCGATAGAACAATTTGAACAGTGAGCACCAAAGGAGGGGTCGCATAGTGGCCTAGTGCACCATCTTGGAAAGGTGGCATGCCCGAAAGGGCATCGAGAGTTCGAATCTCTCCCCCTCCGCAAAATTTGCAACGGCTTTATGCCGTACCAAATTTTTCTGGTAGGGGAGGATTCGAACCAGCCGCGAGTGAAACTTAAGTCTCTCCCCCTCCGCCTTCGCCTCGCCATAGCTCGGCTTCGGCGTGACGCAGTCCGCCAAAGACCAGGGAGTTTTATCAAGTGACCGAGATTCAGGTTACTTAGGGTTATAACGGAAATCTTTGGCTTTTTTAGATGCCGGCTTTACACTCATCCCCAATCAGAGTACTATGACTTATAGATTAGTTCTTTGAAGCGAGGATTGAGTCCCATGAAAAGAACTGAGCCATACGAATACCGGATGCAAGGGAGGCATTTGCCTTGGGAGACGGAAACTCTTTTGCAGTTGCTATTGATGGACTTGGTTGAATGCTGTGACGCGGAAACGACTGTGTGCAGAGAGCATTGGTCGGCCGATGATGCCACACACGGACAAGGCGCCGTTTTTGCATTAATAGTCCAGGATTATTTCGGCGGCGATTTGATGAAAACAGAACTTACCGCTTTGCCGAAATACGCGCATTTGCGGAGCCACTATTTTAATCGGATCACGCATGACACAGAAGTAGATCTGGCGAGCGACCAATTTGATGAGGGAAGGGACAGGGAATTGGTGCCATGTGGGAAAGTGGCGACTCGAGAAGGCGTTTTATCGGACCCGGATACGCGGCGAAAGTATGAAATGCTAAAGAGAAAATTGTGCCAGAAATTTAACGTGTGGGATTAACCTATTATAAGCAAGGGGCGAACGATCGCCCTTTTTTAATACACCGCACTCCGTTGTCCAGCAGAAGAAAACGCACATGGTATACTTTAGGTATAAAAGCCCTTTCTATTAATTAGATATATTTCATTTGTGCCCTCCAAAATAATCTCCTCCAGCACCGTCCACAAATTACCGGCCGACCTGCGGAAGGCGATTCTTGCGACGCCGAAAGCGCTGGCAATTTGGAACGACGTCACGCCGCTCGCGCGCAGCGAGTGGATCTGCTGGGTCACGTCAGGCAAGAAAGCCGAGACGCGGGGAATCCGCATCAAAAAAGCGCTTTCAAAAATGAAAGGCGGCATGCGCCGTCCGTGCTGCTGGGCCGGCTGTCCGCATCGGTAACCTTTTCGCAGAATCAGTGTCCGACAAAAAATCACCTTTGAGGGTGATTTTGCTTTTCATGGCGCCTATAGTCGATTTCCCAGCAATGGAAATCTTCAGAAGGCGGGAAGGCGAGGATATCGGTGCGCCGGATCGGGATTTTGCCCGTAAAAGTTATTTCAATCAGCTGGGCTCCGATAACCGAACGGAAGACGGTTCTCTTCACTTCCGGGAGGAGCGAATCGTCCGGACCGGAATACTGCGGCTCCTGCGGATGCGGATATCCGGTGATCGCGTAGTGCTGTCGACCATCCCGATATTCCCGGTAATAGGCGATAGTCCAACGGATATCGAACAGATCGCTGTCGTACTTATGCAATACAGCCGCCGCTTTTCCGTCGATGATGACACGCATGCCGCGGGCGACGAATTTTAGGGAAAGCTTCTTTCCCCTCATATTTTCATTCACGTGCACTGACCCGCCGCTTGATCCCTTGTCGCGGATATAGATGTATTCCAGAGGGAAATTCCTGATTGCCCACGCCAGCATCCCGCGATATTTTTTCGGAGGAAGTTCGTATTGTTCCATGACTCTCCCTGCCGCTATGTTCTTTTTCCACGATAGCACGGCCGCAACAAAAAACAACTTGTGCTGAAATTTCCACGGGAAAGATGCTCCGTTGTGAACTTGCCGAAGCCCCTGCTTCGCGCTAAAATGAGTGTAATTAATACCCATAATCCCTATGCCGAAATTTGAACACATGGGCAGGCAAGCGCCGAAAGAGGAGCAGGTGAAGAGGTTGGATGCGGAAGAAGCGCACAAAGAGGCGAATATGCTTCGCGCGAGCATGAAGATGGATCCGGAAACCGGAAAAATCCTGAAGGAAAAGCCGGGACGGGAATATGGCGAGCCGCGGAAATGGATTGAAAAACGGGCGACTGCCAAAGATTACCGCGTTGCGGAAAAAGCGCTGAATGACCTCGAAGAGCTGGCGGAAAAGGATCCGGAATTGTTGGTCAAGCTGTCCCAATACGCCCAATCTTCGGCACTCGGAGTCATTGCTCCGTTCGTCGTGTTGGATAGCGTTCTCGGCGGACCGATGTCCCATTTGGAAAAAACCCTCGAGCAATGGAGGGGCGAAAAGCCCGATCAGGAAAAACCGGAAGAGGGGTCGTTTGCCGAAGCCGTCTTCCGTCTTAAGAAAATGAAGGATCAGATATTCTCCGATGCGCGCAGCCAACTTGAACGCTTGGAAGAAGCGGGCGAAAAATTCGGTGAACAGGAATCTGAGCAGGAAAAAGTCGAAACAAATTAATTTTCATCCCTATGCCCTCATTCATTACTCATCCGTCAGTGCTGGTCGTCGCCCTCATCGTGCTTTGGACACTGCCGTGGAAAGGAGTCGCGCTCTGGAAGGCCGCCCGCAAGAATGACCAGTGGTGGTTCATTGCCCTGCTGATCATCAATACGCTCGCCGCACTGGAAATCCTGTATATCTTCATCTTCAGCGAACGGAAATCGCTGAACCAGCCGAAAGACGGAACGCCGACAGCGTAAGAAAATCCCCCCAACGGGGGATTTTTGTTTCTACGTCCCGAATGCCGTAAAGAAAGGCGGAGTTCCTCAACAACCCCCCGTTTTATACTTTTGGTTTTTAGCTTTATACTTATGGAATATGGCAAATCTCATGTACGACTCGCTGAAGAATTTCTATCAGCAGTTCACCTATGTGCCGACCGTCGAAGGCGGCAAGAAGCTGAAGAAATATCCGACGTATATCGTTGTCGGCATGGGCGGGTCCAACCTGACTCCCGGCCTTCTGGCGCTCGCGAAACCCGAACTGCAGATCTATTCCCATCGGAACTACGGACTTCCGGCGCTTCCGAAGAAAACATTGTCGCAGAGCCTGGTCATCGCAAGCTCCTATTCCGGGAATACCGAAGAAACCATCGATGCGTTCCAGAAAGCCGTGAAGGCGAAAATTCCGGTCGTGGCGGTCACTACCGGCGGCAAGCTTCTGGATCTCGCGCACAAGTTCAAAAAACCGTTCGTGCAGATGCCGCGGGGCATCCAGCCGCGCACCGCGATGGGATACAGTCTTCTCGCAATTGCAAAAGTGATGGGCGAACAGAGCATCTTGCGCGAAGCTTCCGCACTGGCGACCAGCCTGAAATCCAGCGAGTTCGAGCGTGCGGGGAAGACCCTTGCGCGCAAACTCAAAGGCAACGTCCCGGTCATCTATGCTTCCCAACGGAACGGTGCGCTCGCGTATAACTGGAAAATCCGCATGAATGAGACCGGCAAAATTCCGGCGTTCTCTTCGGTATTCCCGGAGCTCAATCATAGTGAAATGACTGGTTTCGACGTGAAGGAAACGACCCGCGACCTGTCCCAGAAATTCTTCTTCGTTTTCCTGAAGGATCCGAGCGACAACCCGCGCATCCTGAAGCGCATGAATGTCACCGAGCGCCTGTATCGGGAACGGGGATTATCTTGCGACGTGGTGATTGTCAACGGCAAATCGCCGCTTCAAAAAGCATTTTCTTCCATTCACATTGCCGACTGGACCGCCTACTACCTCGCCAAAGAATACGGCGTGGATCCGGAAAACGTCCCGCTTGTGGAGGAATTCAAGAAGCTGATCAAATAGATCGCCTTCCCTGGTCTTCATTTATCTCCTATTATCCGTGCATATGCACGGATAATAGGAGA